>JBBRGB010000168.1:0-7763 GCA_038241095.1 Phycisphaerales bacterium | reverse complement strand
GGCACGGGCAAGTACCGCGATTATCCCACCATGAAGTTGGCCTTGGACGCTTCGGGGGCACAGGTCATCACCGTGGCCGTGCGCCGCGAACGGCTCATCGACAAGGACGGCAAGAGCCTTCTCGATTTCATCGATCTCAAGCGTTTCACCATCCTGCCCAACACCGCCGGTTGCTTCACCGCCCAAGATGCCGTGCGCGTCGCGCGTCTGGGCCGGGAACTGCTCGACCAACTCGACAACCCCGGCAAGGACTGGGTCAAGCTCGAAGTGCTGGGCGACAAAAAAACGCTGCTGCCCGATCCGGTAGGCACGTTGGAAGCATGCAAGGAACTGGTCAAGGATGGCTTTGCCGTGCTCTGCTACACAAGCGATGATCCGATCATGGCCCAGCGTCTGCGCGACGCCGGCGCGGCCTCGGTCATGCCCGCCGGCTCACCCATCGGCTCGGGCCAAGGCGTGCTCAACCCCAACAACATCCGCCTAATCCTCGAACTGCTCAAGGGCAGGGAGCACGGCGGCGACCCGTCGTTCCCCGTCATCGTGGATGCCGGCGTGGGCAGCGCCAGCGACGTGACCATTGCCATGGAGTTGGGAGCCGACGGCGTGCTGCTCAACACCGGCATCGCGCATGCCACCGACGCCGTGGGCATGGCTCGCGCCATGCGCCTGGGCGTGGAAGCCGGGCGGCTGTCTTACCTCGCCGGCCGCATCGAAAAGCGCCTCTATGCCACCGCCAGTTCCCCGTGGACGGGCATCATCAGCTACATCCCCGGTGAGTGACGCCTGACGATCAATCATGAATCATCCGGCATTTGCTCCAGGCTTTCGCTTCTCGGCGTTTGACGCCATGATCCTCATCGTCGGGTTCGTGGCCGCGTTGAGTTTTTCCTTTGTCAACATTTGGATCGGCCTCGCCATTGGATTTGTCGTCGCCCACTTCTTCCTGTTTTGCAACATTGCGAGGATTTCCCGGCCACCGGACTCATTTGGGCATGCCTATTCTCATTGTTGGCCGGTCTTGCCCTCGCCGAGGTCATCATGTGGCCACTGGCGTTTGGACTTTCACTGGCCGTGACCGTGGCCGTCATCGCAATCGGAATGCGTCAGCCGTCGTATCACGGAATTGCCTGGCGAACGGTCAACCCCCAATTGCCCAACTGGTGGAAAGAGCGTCATCCCGAGCGTGAAGAATGAGCGGCGGGCACATCCCCGGTGAGTGACGCATTCGGTTACGCCTCTGATATTTAGCCCCCGGCGGCTCGGGGCCGGGGGCCGGTGGGGTCGTGCGAACAACGTCTGGACAAGGTTCCTCCAAGACGCCCGACCACTATGGTTTGATGCTGTTATCCATCCATCCAGACATCCTGGAGCAGGGGCGATGCGTTGAATGCCTGTGAATTGCGTGACGCCCCCGCCCCCGGGCTCAAAGCCGCCGGGGGCTAAATATTTTCCGCGGCGACGTGGGGCGACTATATTGTCTTGACCATGACCACCAAAAATTGGATTCGGCTCATTGTCGTGATTCTCGCCCTTTCGGCCGTGATGACGGTGATGTTTCAGAACAGCCAGTACGTCCAGATTCGGCTGTTCTTGTTGCACATCGAGGCCCCGCTGTTTGTCACCCTGGGGCTGACACTGGTGGCGGGGTTTCTCATCGGCTGGCTGTTGCCGGCGGTCGTGAGGAAGCGGCGCAAGGGTTGATCCGCAAGCGACGGCGGGGCCAAACCGCAAGCGTGGATTGGGTGCGGCTGGCCTCGGCGCGCAGCGTCGCGGTGAATCCTTATCATGGCGGGAGCATTTGACCTAGCGCTTGGGCGTGGGGTCTTTGGAGTCGTGAATGTCTCATCGCCACACTTGTTGCTCCTTTTGTCTGGCGTTGCTGGTTACCCTGCTGGTGGCCGGCGGAGTTGTGGCCCAAGAGGCCGCGCCCGCGCCTTCGCTTTCCATCGGCGGCATGGGGGCCGGGGTGGGCAAGTTCCGCGATGGTCAATGGGGCTTGGTTCACGTCACGGTTCGCAACCCCGGCGATCAGACCCGCGATCTCTTGACGGTGCTCTCGGCCGACCGGATGGCGGATGTGCAATTCGCCCGGCCGATGCTGATGCCCCCGGCCACGATTCGCCGCACCTGGTTGCCCCTACGGGTGCCCGATGGCGAAGACCCGGCCTCGCGCAGCGTCAGCGCCACGGGGCGGTTAATCGACACCACCGCCGGTGCCAACGAAAACCTCCTGAGCCAGGAACCCGTGCTGCTGCTGCACGAAACGCGCGGTGTTTCGACGGGCATGATGATCGGCGATGATGACCCCGACGGCACGGCCGCCAACGACAGCGCCGATGTCGCCACCGCGGCGCAGTTGGCCTCGAACGTGGGCAAGGCCATCAGCGCCCTGCGGCCCACGACGCTGCCTCCGATCGCTTCGGGTTACGGAGCGTTGGACACCCTGCTGGTCGCCCGCGAGTTGAGCGAGCTAGGCCCCGCCGAGCGCGACGCCTTGCGGGCCTGGGTCATCGCAGGCGGGCATCTGTGGATCATGCTCGACCGCACGCCGGCCACGGATGTGCAACGTCTGCTGGGGGCGAGTTGGAAAGGCGCGATTGTGGATCGACTGGCACTGACGGAGTTCACAATCGAATCCGCCGACGGGCGGGACAAGCTGGAAATCAACGTCGAGCGGCCCATCGACATGGTGCGATTGATCGCGCCGAACATGGAAGTGATCCACAGCGTGCGTGGCTGGCCCGCGTCGCTGCGGATGGATATGGGCCAAGGCCAGGTGCTGGTGACCACCCTGGGCGCTCGTGCTTGGATCGACGCCGAAAAAAACGCCACCACCCCGCTGGAAAACCTGAGCAGGATTTTCTTTGTTAAGACCGACCCGATGATCGCCCGCATCGATTGGCAACCTTTTCTTGGCGAACACATCGGTTACGAAATCGTCAGTTCGGAAACCGTGGCGGTGACGCTGTCGGTGTTTTGCGTGGTGCTGCTCCTCGCAGGGCTGCTCTTGCACCGGCGCGGGCGGCTGGAGCACATCGGTTACGTGGCGGTGGGGCTGGCGTTGATCACCTCGGTGGCCTTGGTCGTCATCGGCACGCTTTCGCAGGACCAAACGCCGCAGACCGTGGTCAGCGCCCAGACCTTGGAACTCGTGCCGGGCCAGCGACAAGCGGTGCTGCGAGGGGCCGTGCAAATCTACCAACCGCCCGGCGGGGGTGAACAAGGCGAGGCGGGTGACCGTTTGCGCTCGACGACCGGTGGCGCGGCTTGGCCACAGGCGGCGGAAAAGGCTGGCAAACTCCTGCGCATGGTATGGAGCGATATCGATCAATGGCATTGGGACAACCTGCAACTGCCCCAAGGCGTCATCACGGGCGTTGGTTTTCAGACCAGTCGCCTGCTGCCGGGCGAAGCGCGGGGGCGTTTGAGCTTCGACGCCCAAGGTATTCGCGGCCAGGCTTCGCTTGGCGATGAAACGTTGCGCGATGTGCTGATCATTGGGCCAAGCGGGATTCTTCTGCCCCGCATGGGCGACGGGGGTGAGTTCGTCGCCACCAGCGGTGATGTTCCCGCACCGGGGCAGTTCATCGCGGGGGCGGGCATGGCCGGGGAGGAGCAGCGGCGTCACGGAATGCTTTATGAGCAATTGCTGGGCAACGCGGGCAAGGCCGTGCTGCGGTCGAGCCAACCGCTGCTGTTGGGTTGGAGTAACCAAGTTGGCAGCGGCATCGGGCTGGGCGACACGGCCCGGCGAATCGATCAGTCCCTGGTGGTCATGCCCCTGCTCATCGAGCGGCCCAAGGCGGGAACGACCATCACCATTCCCGCGGCAATGATCACCTTCACCGTGCCCCGCAACAACCGGGAGGATGCCGATGAGGAGACGGGGAGCAAGGTAAAATCCAACGCCCGCGGCCCGCGCCGCAGCGCCAATCGGCTGACAACCGTCTATGACCCCAAACGCGCCGAATGGATCGCGGTGAGCAACGGCGGGTCACTGTTGATTCGCTTCAACCCGCCCGCGGAACTGCTACCCATGAAACTCACGGCGGCGAAAATGACACTCGACATCCGCGCCCCGCAACGCGCCGTGCGGCTCTCCTCGCCCACGACCGCAACGGATTCAGAGGCCTCGGAACTGAGCGTCCAAAGCCCCGGCGGCGAGTTGACCTTCGACATCACCGATCAAGCCGGCCGACTGCTGACCACCGGCCAGGGCGTCGAGGTCATCATCGATGTCAGCGAGGCCACCGACATCCTGGCGGGTCAACCCTGGCAGATCCGCTCCCTGGGCATGACCATCACCGGAACCATCGAACCGAATTGAGCACGACGACACGAAAGATACGGAATAAGGTCTTGAGTCTTGGAGTCTTGAGTTCAGGGCGTTTGAAGACTTGGAGTACGAACCCTCAAGACTCAAGACTCATCCCTCAAGACTATTTGCCTCGCACCGGAGTTCAACATGAGCAGCCCGCTGGTCGTTGAGACCAAGAACCTTACCAAACGCTTTGGCGACTTCGTCGCCTTGGACAGCCTGACCATCGGCCTGCATCGCGGGCAGATATTGGGCTTCATCGGGCCTAACGGCGCCGGCAAAACCACCTGCATCAAAATCCTGGTGGGCCTCTCGCGTCCCACCTCCGGCATGGCCCGCGTCGCTGGCCACGACTGCTCGCAGGACGTGGGCAAGCTCAAGCAACTCATCGGGTACATGCCCGACACCTTCGGCTCCTACGACAACATGCGCGTGCGCGAGTACCTCGACTTCTTCGGCGCGGCCTTCAAAATCCCCCGCAGGGACCGCGCCAAACGCATCGAGGCCACCATGGAACTCACCGGTTCGACCTACATGAAGGACCGCTACGTGGAGAGCCTCTCCCACGGCATGAAGCAGCGCGTCAGCTTGGCGCGAACCCTGCTCCACGACCCGCAAGTGCTCATCCTCGACGAGCCGGCCAACGGCCTGGACCCGCAGGCACGCATCGAAATGCGGCAAATCCTGCTGCGACTGGCGGAGATGGGCAAAACCCTCATCGTCACCAGCCACATCCTGCCGGAGCTTTCCCGCATCTGCAACATCGTGGCCATCATCACCCAAGGCAAGCTCCGCGCCTTTGGCACGCTCGAAGAGATCATGCAAAAGGTGCGGCAGCGGCGGATGTTCGAGGTGAGCCTGTTGAGCGTGATGGAAGTCGAGCGCGTCGCCGAGGCCGTGACTCGTTACTTGGAACCCGAAGCCGAGGTCACCGGATCGCGGGCCGAGGGTTCGGTGCGCTTCAGCACCAGCCGGGATGACGAGGCGATGGCGCAGATGCTCACGGCCCTGGCGGCCGAGGGCTTCAGCATGGCGCAGTTCCGCGAGGAAGAGTTGGACTTGGAGGACGCCTTCCTGTCGGTGACGCGCAACGCCGACGCCGCCCCGCCGGAGACTTTGGCGCAGGTTGACGCCAAGGCCACCGAAGCCGAAAGGAACGCCTGATGTTGGCCAATCCGATCATTCAACGCGAGCTTATCGGCGTGCTGCGGCAGCGGCGGTCGCTGTTGCTGATGGTGGGCCTCATTGCCGTGTTGACGGTGCTGGTGGTGCTTCGCTGGCCCAGTGATAGCCGGGTCAATACCTTCTCGGCCATCGAATCGCAGCAGGTGCTGGGCGTCTTTGGCTACGGGGTGATGGTCGGGTTGCTGCTGCTTGCCCCGGCCTTCCCCGCCACCACGCTGGTGCGCGAGAGGCGCAGCGGTACGCTGGCTTTGCTGCTTAATTCGCCCATGAAACCGTGGTCGATCTTTTTGGGCAAGCTCATCGGCGTGACGGGCTATGTGCTGTTGCTGGTCATCGTCACCATGCCCGCCGCCGCGGCGACCTACGCCATGCGCGGCATCAGTTTCAGCGGGCAACTCGTGCCCATGTATCTGATTCTGCTGTTACTGGCGGTGCAGTACGCGACCTTGGGTTTGCTGGTGAGCAGTTACGCGGCGACGGCGGATGTGGCCCTGCGGATGACGTATGGCTTGGTGCTGGCGATGGCGGTGTTCACCCTTGGTCCGTACCACTTTTTACGCGGGCTGTTGCCGCCGCCGGGCCCTGCGATTGTGGATTGGATTCGCGCCTTGTCGCCCATCCCCGCCATGATGGAAACCTTGGGCCAGGGCGATGTGGGAGCGCGGGGCTTAATCGCCACGGGGGGCGTGGCCAACCACTACATGATTTTGGCGTTGATTTCGATTGTGGTTTTTTCGGTTTGGACGGCCGCGCGTTTGAGCGGGTGGATGCTGGATCGGCCACGCGCCGCGGGGCGTGTCACCGATGACCGCACCGCGGGGGCAAGGGCCTATCGCCGGGTGATGTACCTGTGGTTTTTCGATCCGCAGCGACGCACGGGCTTGATCGGACCACTTACGAATCCAGTGATGATTAAGGAGTTCCGCTCCCGCCGCTTTGGCCGCTCGGGCTGGATGATGCGACTCATCGCGGCGTGCATGTTGCTGTCCCTTTTGCTGGCGTTCCTAGCGACGACGACTTGGACGGCCAGACTGGAGCAGCAGGAAAACGTGGCTGTGCTCGGTGCGATCATGGTCATTCTGCAAATGGCCCTGATCGTGCTCCTGACACCCAGCCTGGCCAGCGGGCTGATTGCCTCGGAACGCGAAAGCGGCGGGTGGCAACTGCTCCAAAGCACGCCCCTGTCGCCCTTCTCCATCATCTTCGGCAAGCTGGCGAGCGTGGCTTGGACGGTCACGCTGATTTTGCTGGCGACCCTGCCGGGCTACGTGGTGATGGTGTACATCGAGCCTTCGCAACAGCAGCGGGTCTCGCGGGTGCTCATCAGCTTGGTGCTCACCGCGGCCTTGGCGCTGTTGTCGAGTGCCGCCATCAGCAGTCTGTTTCGCCGCACTGCGACCGCCACGGCCGTGGCCTATACCTTCATGGTGGGTCTCTGTGCCGGGACGATGCTTTTCTGGCTGGGACAAGGCGCGCCGTTTTCGGTCACCACGGTGCAATGGGTGCTGGCTTTCAACCCCGTGGCCGGGGCGTTGCAACTGATCGAAGCCCCGGGCTTCGCGGATTACAACCTCGTGCCCTTTAACTGGTGGGCGATGGGCGTCGGCTGCGTACTGAGCCTGCTGGTGCTGCTGGCGCAAACCTGGCGTCTGACACGACCGGTGTGAGGAGTGGAAATAGTCTTGAGGGATGAGTCTTGAGTCTTGAGAGCTCGTACCCCAAGTTTTCAAACGTCCGCTCTTAACTCAAGACTCCAAGACTCAAGACTCAAGACCTGTTTCTTTATTCTTCGTGTCTTCGTGTTCAATTGAATCGGTTTGTCGAGTAACTCATGAATACGCGAAATCACAATCCGCTTCCCGTGCTCTGTCTGGCGTTTTTCGTCGTCACGGCGTTCACGGCGTTATTGGCCATGCCTCGGCATGTCACAGCCCGGCTGGTGGACTTGGACAACCCGGCTTTGTGGGGCGAACACGGGCTGGATGAGCCGATGTTGCACGATCCCGAACTGGCCGATGCGGGGCGGCAAAACGCTTTTGCGCCGCGGTTGGTCGAGTTGTGGAATGGTGTGTTGCTCAATCCGCAAGAGTCGGTGGACGCCAAGTGCCGGGGTGCCCAAGCCATCGCCCAAGCGCATCGCAAAAGCATGGCGGGACTGGATGCGACTCTGCCGACGCTGGTGAAAATCGCCCAAGCCGAGGGCCAGCATCCACTGCTGCTGCAGGCTGCGGTGTCGGCCATCATCGAACTTGACGGTCGC
>JBBRGB010000167.1:0-7879 GCA_038241095.1 Phycisphaerales bacterium | reverse complement strand
GAAATTGAACTTGAACTAGGGTTTCACGTCGTCATGTGACGGCGGCCCATGTTTGGCTTGGTTCTCTAACTTGGAGATGTCTGATGAAAACGACGCATGTATTGTTGGTGGCGATGATGGGCGCGACCTTGGCCGGAGCCGCGCAAGCGGCGGCCATTGTGGATTGGGGCGGGGATTATGTTACGGCCACCCAAGACACGCAACGCGGAGCGGGTGGCCCGAAATACAGTTTTAACACTTTTGTCAGCGGCACCGGCAATTCCGGGATCGACAAGAGTCGCGCCTTGAGCTTAAGTTCACAACTCAATCCGACCATTGGCGCTGCTTATTCAGCTCCCACAGGCAAATCCGAAACGTTCTATGGCGGTGTGGCGGCGGCAAGACTTTTCAGCGGTTCAACGGAGACCACCACCACCGCCGTCCAAGTCGTGGACAACGGTGCCACGGATCGCATCCGTCTAGCGGCTTCCATCACGACTGGCAATCAAAACGCCCAAGGCGCCGAACTCTTTTTTACCAAAACTGGTTTTCTAAACGGGTTTGACAGCCAGACCCTTTCACTGGATCAATCCGCCGCGACCCACATTGACGGATTCAGCGTGAACCTGGTAAGCAAAGCGGTGTGGACCGTGAAACTGGCCGTCATCAACGCTGGCACGTTCTATATCGCTGACTACACCGTCGTGGACGGGCTGAATGCCCTCGATTCCACGGCATTGGCCTCGATGACTTTTAGCAGCGCCAGTCTGATGGATGGCAGCTATTTCCACATGGGTGGCCCCAACTTCGGAACAGCCATCAGTGGCAACACGCTCAATGATGTGACCGCCTTTGGGCTCATTGCCTACACCTTCAATGCCGGATTCGGCAACCACAGCGCCGAACTCATTGTTGACAGTGTTCAGGTCAGTGCCGTGAGCGTGATTCCCGAGCCGGCGTCCGTGGCGCTGCTGGGATTGGTCGGCCTGTGCCTGCTGGCACGTCGGCGACGCGACGCTTGACGGCTTAATCATCAACGGCCTGTCCCCCCCATCCGGAGGCGGGGGCGGGCTGATTTTCGCTGGCGTGAGGGAGATTGATCCATCGAAAGGTCCATCATGCGCAACGACCGGCAAAATGCTTTCACCCTCATCGAACTGCTGGTGGTCATTTCGATCATCGCTCTGTTGATTGCGCTGCTCCTGCCCGCCCTGCAATCGGCGCGCGAAGCCGCCAGGCAGATCAGTTGCTTGGGCAAGCAGCGGCAGATCGGTTTGGCCATGGAAGTCCTTGAAAACGACAACCGGGGATATCTCATAGCCCCCTGGCGCTCTCCCAACCCGGTCAACAACTGGGTTTTCCAACTCACCATCCAAGATGAGTACATTCCCGGTTACACCATTTACAACAACGGCTATCCCAAGAAGTCCAATATCAAAAATGACGTGTTCACCTGCCCCGACGACGAACTGGCGACGGTGCAGGGCCTGCTCCACGCCCAAGGCCGGGGGGTCAGTTACGCGATGAACTATTACGCCAACGACGTTTACAACATTGGCAAGAAGCAGGACCAGTTAAAGGCCCCCTCGGAGTCGATGCGCATGTCGGAGAAGCATGGTGAGAACTTCCAGAACGCCGGCATTCGCTTTGAAGTCTACGCCGGCAACGGCGCGGCGGGAAAGACCAATTACGATCCCCGTCACATGTCCGACAACGGCATGAACGCGCTATTTTTCGATGGTCATTGCAAGGCGCTGACCTACGAGTACGTGGTCATCGAAAATCGTTGGAACATGCCCCACACGAGGCTATGGAAGCCGTTCTAAACCATTTATTCATCCCCGTCCTCAACCACCCCTTCCGTGCCCTGCGCGCGGCGGGCATTGCTCACACACAAGGTGACCCCCATGTTGAATCACACGCTCCACTCGACTTTCCTGCTTATGGGCTTGGGGACGTTGGCGCTGCTGTGCGGATGCCTGTCAGGCGCGGAAGCACGCGCTGAGCAAGCGGGGCGGGTGGCGAAAGAGACGCACACCGGGCAAAGCCGGCAAATCGTCTATCCCGCCGCCATGCGGGTGGTGGACTTGACCCAACCGCCTTACAACGCCGATCCCACGGGCCAGACCGATTCCACCGCCGGCATCCAGAAGGCCCTAGATGATTACCACCTGACCGACAACTGGATTCTGTATCTGCCCGATGGCACCTATGCCCTGTCGGACCAACTCGACTGGCATGACGGGGCGCGGCTCGGGCCGATTCTGCAAGGCCAGAGCCGGGACGGGGTGATCCTGAAGTTGAAAGACGGGGCCGAGGGTTTCCAGGATCCGGCCAAGGCCAAACCCTTCATCGTCATCGCCAACCGCGGCTCGGCGGATGCCTTCTGTATGGCATTGCGAAACCTGACGATCGACACCGGCAAAGGCAATCCCGGTGCCATCGGCACGCGCTTCATGACCAACAACCAAGGCGGTCTGCGCGAGGTGACCATCGTCTCCCAGGACGGCCAAGGCGTCATCGGTCTGGACATGGCGTTTACCGACATGATCGGCCCGCTGCTGATCAAGAACGTCGAGGTCCGAGGCTTCGACATCGGCGTGGCCACCGGCAGGCAGATCAACAGCATGACCTTCGAACATCTGCGCCTCATCGGGCAGAACAAGGTCGGGTTTCGCAACACCGGACAGTGCGTGAGCATCCGCGGACTGGAGAGTCGCAACCGGGTGACGGCCGTGGAAAACCGCCACGACACCGGCCTGATGGTGCTCATCGATTCAAAGCTGGTGGGCGAGGGTCAAGCCTCGGAGCGGCCGGCGATCATCAACACCGCCGAGCTGTACGCCCGCAACGTCGAAACCTCCGGTTATGCCAAGCCGCTGGAAACCACCAAAGGTGACACCAGCCAACTCAGGGACGGGCGCATTGAAGAGTTCGTGGCGGGGAAGGTGTTGAGCCTGTTTCCCTCCAAGCCCGGCTCACTTGGCTTGCCCATTGAGGAAACGCCCGAAGTGGCGTGGGGCGATTTGAGCGCGTGGGCCAACATCGAGGACTTCGGAGCCGACTCCACCGACAACCGCGACGACACCGAGGCCATTCAGCGGGCCATCGATTCCGGCGCCGAGACCGTCTATTTCCCTCACCCCTTGCCGGCGGGCAAGGAAAAGACGCCGTTGCCCCGCGGCTCGTGGAAGATCGAGGGCACCGTGCATCTGCGCGGCAACGTTCGCCGACTCATCGGCGGGGGCGGATACTGGACCATGCTCAAGGTCGGCGGCAAAGGCCGGGATGGCGCGTTTATCATCGAAGATGGCAACGCCCCCGTGGTCGTCATCGAGGACTTCAACATCGTCGATGGCGTGGCGCGGGACGAGCAATGCCCCATGATCCGCCACCGATCCACGCGCACGCTGGTCGTGCGGCACGTCAACAGCATCATGAGCAACAGCCTCTATCGTGGCGACGTGGGCGCGGGAAAGGCATTTTTTGAGGATGTCGCCACGCAATTTCCCATGAACGGCAAGGATCGATCCGGCGGTGAGCCGCACTATTTCTTCGCCAAAGGCCAGCAAATCTGGGCTCGGCAGCTCGACCCGGAGAAGAACGTCACCAAGATCGTCAACGACGGCGCGGTCTTCTGGGTGCTGGGCTTGAAGAGCGAAGTCAAAAGCACGGTGGTCGAAACGCGAAACGGCGGGCGGACGGAAATCCTGGGCGGGTTGAATTACCCCAGCCTGCCGGGCCAAGGCCCGCAGGAGATGTTCCGCATCATCGACAGTGCGATGACCGCCGTCATCGGCGAGGCGGGTTACAACCGGCGCTTCGACACGCTGGTCCAAGAGACGCGCAATGGTGAAACGCGAACGCTCAAACAGGGAGAAGCCCCAGCCCGAAGCGGGGGCGGCATGTTGCCCCTCTTCACCGCCAACCCCTTGGAACCATTGCCATCACCCAAGGCCCAAGAGTAACACCTGCGAGGCACTTGTTTGTCCGATCACGGCTCATCCGGCGGGGAAAGATGCACACCGCTTTCATCGGCTTTTTCAATCAGGCGGTGCAGGGCGCGCAGGGGATCGTCGCGGCGGACGGCTTGAGGTTTGCCCTGGCGGTTTTCACCTTCCGTGGAGGGCGAGGCGAAGCGACGGCGAAGATTCCAGTTCAACACCGTGGCCAGTGATTTCTCACCCGCGGGATCGAAGCCATCGAGCGTGTCGATGAGTACTTGGTTGCCCACCTCCAACAGACTCACAAGCTGATGCGTGCCTCGACGCGACTGACCGACAAGATGCTGACGGGCGGCGATGAGCACCAGCGGCAAGTGGCCGGTCACCAGTTTGTCTCGCAAGGTTTGGGCCTGCGCCAGGCAATCGTCAATGGCGTCGAGCGTCGCCACTCGCGGGTCGTGGCGGTCGATGCCGTCGCGCAGACGGGCGGCCTTGAAAAGTAGATAGTTCATCCGCACCAGCAGCGTGCCGGCCACCTCCGGCGACAGGGCCGGACCGCGATACAACGGCGCGATGGCTTCGGGCAGGTCGGCGGTGTTGACCTTCGCCGACGGAGCGTGGGGATCACTGGCTGAATCAAGCGGGCGCAGAAAAACCGAATCGGCATCCCCGCGCTGGAAGGTGGGCAGGGTGAAATGGCGGATTTCACGTTGACGCAGCAGCGCCGCCCGCTCTTGCCGCAAGGCGCGATAGAGCGTCGAGCGGGTCCGCCGGTATTGCCGGGCAAGGGCGGTGAGGGATTCCCCGGCCGTGTAAGCCTTGGCGATGGCGTGCCGATCCGCGGGCGAAAGCGGGCCGGCGCGGTCGGTGAAGATGGCATCGTCGGGATGCGACTGGTCGTGCTTTTCCAGCAGTTGGCGGATGCCTTCCAAGGAGCGGTCGAGTCTTCGCGCCAGGTGGGTGGCGACTTGGTTCAAGGTCAGTTCCCGTCCCTGCGCCAGGCGGCGGGCGCGGAGCAGGATTTTTTTTCGCGTCTCCTCATCGAGCCGCTGATACCCCGCGGCCTTTTCGATGCGCTGGCCGTGGCGGCGCAGGAAACGCTCGATGGCGGGGCGGGGGTGCATCAGCGCGTGCCGCTCTTGGTCCGCCAGCCAGACCCAGCGCCAGCGCAGGCCCAGCCCGCGCCAGCGCGAAAGCGTGCGAACGCTGACGCCCCATTCCCCGGCCAGCATTTCGGGCGTCTGCGGGTCTTCATTTTCCTGCGGCACCATGCGCACGCCACGGCTCAACTGGTCGATGAGCAAACGCAGATCCGCCAGCACCGCGGCTCCGACAAGCAAGTCCTCCTGCTCATGCTCGCTGCGGTAACCGGTGATGCGATAGACGACGAACTCCAGTGGATAGGCGGCGTCGGCGTCGATGGCATCGTGCAGTTTCTGGGCGCGGAGAATCTGATCGATGCGCCGCGGCTCGGGGGAGAGCAGCAGTTGGGCCGCCAACGCGCCCAGGCCCGGGCAGTGGTTGGTGTGGGTGGGTGGGCGCGGCATGGCGATCGGTTTCGGGGAATTGCGCTTGGTGTTTTGGTGGCACGCGCTCCCACCCCCGGAGGGGGTGGGCTTTCGCGTCGATCAATGCTTGCGTTCTTTGCGCAATTGTATTTTTATTGCGCCAATCCCAGCGCCATTGCGTCGCGCTGCGAGAGCATCCCGCCGTCGCTTCGCTCCTTGACGGTGCCGTCGCGTTTCCATGATCGTTCACAGCGCGGTTCTTGGCGCAGATCGACGACTTCCAGCACCCGCGTTTTTTCACTGTCGCCACCGTTGTCGTCTTGCGTCTCAACGACTTCCACGCGACTGATGCCGCAGAGGTCGGCCAGGTCCACGGGGTCAAACTTGCGGATGTAATTGGCCGTGGCTGAGGTTGAAAGTTTGAGGCCCATGTCCAGCGGGTTGTCGATGCCGCGCTTGGCGCGGGCGTCTTCCAAGGCCTTGAGCCAACCCTCGCGGTCGGCCATGACCTTGGCCCAATCCGGGTCAGCCTTATAGTTGATGACTTGAGGCAACAATTCCGTGTGAACCGACACTTCACTAATGACCAATTCCCGCAGCACGCTCCAAGCTTCATCCGCGGTGTGGGGCAAGATGGGTGCAAGCAATTTAATAAGCGCATCAGCAATGGTCCGCATGACTGACTGTGTCCGACGCCTTCGAACACTATTAAAGTGGTCACAATAAAGCCGGTCTTTCACTGCGGCAAGATACACCGCGCTGAGGGTGTCATTACAGAAATTGAAGATCAATTCGTGTAAAGCCCGGAAATCAAACTGCTCGTAACATTCGCGCCCAGCCCGCACCAGATAATCGAGTTGAGCCAAAGCCCAAGCATCTATTGAAGTGGGGCAATCCTTCACAGCGGGAAGAGCAAGACCGAGTGCATCCCCAATAGGAGCTTCAGAATATGGTGCGGGGTAATCCGAGAGGTTGGAGAGGAGGAACCTGATCGTGTTGCGCACCTTGCGGTATTCCTCACCTGCCAGGCGGAAGAAACTCATGTCCACCTTGATGTCGTTGTCGGTGTTGAGCGAGCAGACCCACCACCGGCAAACGTCAGCGCCCAGCTCCTTGAGCAGGGCCTCGACCTCCACGGTGTTGCCCAAGCTCTTGCTCATCTTGCGGCCATCCTTGTCCACCATGAAGCCGTGGGTCAACAAGGCCTTGAACGCCGGCCGCCCCGTCACCGCCAAGGCGGGCAAGAGCGAAACCTGGAACCACCCGCGATGCTGGTCGGAACCTTCGAGATACAAGTCGGCGGGATAGTCGCCCTGCATGCGTTTGAGCGCCGCGTTCCACGAGCAGCCGGACTCGAACCAGACATCAAAGATGTCTGCGGAAGGCTTGAGGCTTGCCCCCGGAGCTTGAGGCTTGAGGGTTTTGACCCAAGCCGGCGCATCGGGGTCGCTGGCGGGGTCGTAGTGCGCCAAGAGGGCGGCACTGTCGAGCTTGAACCAGGCGTCGGAGCCTTGCTCACGGAACACCTGTGCGACGGCGGCGATGGACGCGGGAGTCAACAGCGGTTGGCCTTCCACACCTTCCGGGGGGAAGAAGGCGGGGATGGGCAGGCCCCAGGCGCGTTGGCGACTGATGCACCAATCAGGGCGGCTATCCAACATGCCACGCATGCGGTTGCGGCCCCATTCGGGAATGAAGGCGATGCCCCTCTCCGTCGCGGCCAAGGCCATGCAGCGAAGCGTCGATGCGTCGCTGGCGTTTGGTGGAGAGAACGGACGATCCACGCCGATGAACCATTGCTCCGTGGCGCGGAAGATCACCGGCGTCTTGCCCCGCCAATCGTGCGGGTAGCTGTGGGTGAACTTGTGATCGTGGAACAGGTGGCCTGACTCGCGGAGCTTGGCGACCACAAGATCGTTGGCCTTCCAGATATCAAGCTTCGCGGCCCCGCCCCCGGAAGTGCCATCACCGCGCAGCCAATCCGGCGCGGTGTCATTAAAGGTGCCGTCGGCTTTGACGGGGCAGTAGATGTCGGCCTGTCGCGCCGCGGCCCGCTGGCCACCGGTGTTGGTGTTGGTGTGGGAGCCGATGCGGACTTCCTTGCGGTCATCGCTGAAATGCAGCCCTTGCGCCAGGCCGGTCTGATAGTCCTCGACGCCGTGGCCCGGCGCGGTGTGAACCAGGCCTGTGCCGTCTTCCAAGGTGACGTACTCCGCGGCCACGACGGGTGACACACGGTCGATGAAGGGATGGTGATAGGTCGCGCCGACCAACTCCGAGCCGGTGAGCGTGCCCAGCGGTGGGGTGTCTTCGCGCTTGGCCACGGCGAGAACCTTGGGTGCCAGATCCGTGGCGATGATCGCCACCCGGCCCGTGTCGTCGATGGGGTAAAGGCCGTACTCGGCGCGGGCCGAAACCGCCACCGCCATGTTGGCCGGCAGGGTCCAA
>JBBRGB010000166.1:0-7908 GCA_038241095.1 Phycisphaerales bacterium | reverse complement strand
TCGCGCCAAGCGGCTGACGGAGGAAGGCAAGGACGTGGTCATCGTCATGGACTCGCTGACGCGGCTTGGCCGGGCGTTCAACAACGCGCCTTCGATGGCCGCCACCGGTCGCACCATGTCCGGCGGTCTGGACAGCGGGGCGCTGGCGATTCCCAAGCAAATCTTCGGAGCCGCCCGCCGCTTTGAGGAAGGCGGGTCGCTGACCATCATCGCCACCGCCCTGGTGGACACCGGTTCGCGGGCCGACCAGATCATCTTCGAGGAGTTCAAGGGCACGGGCAACATGGAACTGATCCTCGACCGCACCATTGCCGAGAAACGCATCTTCCCCGCCATCAGCCTGGCCGCCAGCG
This sequence comes from Phycisphaerales bacterium, assembly GCA_038241095.1. Taxonomy (GTDB): domain Bacteria; phylum Planctomycetota; class Phycisphaerae; order Phycisphaerales; family Phycisphaeraceae; genus JBBDMX01. The sequence goes on along the minus strand of JBBRGB010000166.1, from coordinate 7,555 downwards.
GCACGCGAAAAGAACACCTGCTTCTGAGTCCGCAGGAGTTGGAGATCATGGCGGCACTGCGGCGACGGCTGCTCAACATGAAGCCCGAACAGCAGGTCGAGCAGTTGCTCAACGCCCTCAAACGCTTCCCCTCCAACGCCGACCTTGTGGGCAACCCCCAAAGCCCCGCCAACCCCCGCGCCGCCGTGCGGGTGTGATGCGTTGTATCGGCACGAGCCGCGCACGAAGTAAGCGGATGCGGGGTGGATCGATCCGAGGGCTTACGCCTTCGGCTCTGATGCACACTCGGCTTGCCCGCCAGCGCCGTCGCTGGTGTAATGGCGGCCATGATTGACTTGAACCAACTGCGTCAGACGCCCGAACGCTACCGCCAGGGCATGATCCACAAAGGTGGCGACCCGGCGGGGATCGATGCGCTGCTGGAGGCGGATGCGGCCTTGCGGGCGGGGCAGACCGAACTCCAAGAACTCACGGCCGAGAAAAACCGCATCGGCAAGGAGATCGGCCAGCTTGCCGGCCAGCTCAAGAAAGCCGGTGACGCCGACCGCCCGGCCTTGCAGGAGCAGATGAAGCAACTTCAGGCCCGGCCCACGGCCATCAAGGAGCGTGAGGCCACGCTGGCGGGGACGGTGCGGGAATTGGAGGCCCGGCGGCAGGCGTTGTGGCTGGCGGTGCCGCAGCCGGCCGATGACGATGTGCCCGTGGGCAGGAGTGCTGCGGACAACGTCGAACTGCGGCGCTGGAACCCCGACTGGTTTGACCCGTGCAAAACCTTCGAGGCCAACAAGGGCTTTGCGCCCAAGACGCATCTGGAACTGGGCAAAAGCCTGGGGCTGTTTGACTTTGAGCGCGGGGTGAAGATGGCCGGCTCACGCAGCTATGTGCTCACGGGGCTGGGCATGGCGTTGCAGCAGGCGGTGCTGCGATTCGCCTTTGACTTCATGGTTCACGACAACGGTTTCACGGCCGCGTATGTGCCCGTGCTGGTGCGCGAGGAGATGATGGTGGGCACCGGTTTTTTCCCCGGCGGGCGTGAGCAGGCGTATCACATTCCCGAAAGCCAGCGCCGTGACGCCGACGATGCCGAGGGCAAGGGCGGGCAGGATTTGTTCCTCACGGGCACGGGCGAAGTGGGGCTGATGGCGCTGCATCAGGGGGAGATCATCGAGGCGGAGAAGCTGCCCTTGCGTTACACGACGGTGAGCACCTGTTTTCGCCGCGAGGCCGGGGCCGCGGGCAAGGACACGGCCGGGCTGTACCGCATTCACCAGTTTGAGAAGGTGGAGCAGGTGGTGATTTGCAAGGCTGATGAGGCCGAGAGCCGTGCGTGGCACAAGAAGATGCTGGGCTACGTCGAGGCGTTGCTGCGACAGATGGAGTTGCCGTATCGGCTGCTGCAATGCTGCACGGGCGATCTGGGGCCTAAGAACGCGGACATGGTGGACGTGGAAACGTGGATGCCCGGGCGTGGGCCGATGGATGCGACCGGGCAGCCGGCGGGGGAATATGGCGAGACGCACTCGGCCTCGCGGTTGTACGACTATCAGTGTCGTCGGCTCAACATGCGTTACCGCGACCCGGAGACGAAAAAAACGGTGGTGTGCCACTCGTTAAACAACACCGTGGCCGCCAGCCCACGGATTCTGATTCCGATTCTGGAGCTGTATCAGAACGCGGATGGCAGCGTGACGGTGCCGGAAGTGTTGCGCCCGCACCTGCGCGGATTGGAGCGGATTGAGCCTGCTTGATTGAGGCAAAAGAGAAACCCCGGCCCCTGCACCGCCGCAAGGACGGGAGAAGGAGGATCGGGGTTGACGGCGTTATTGTAGCTGTCTTGCCCCTTGTGCCGGGCGGGTGACGAAGATGGTGGGTTCGGTGCCGGTGCGTTTGACGTAGTTGTCGTAGAGGTATTTGGCGACGGCGTCGGCCTTTTCGGTTTTGACGAGGCTGACGGTGCAGCCGCCGAAGCCTCCGCCGGTCATGCGTGAGCCGTACACCCCGCCGCGCACGCCCATTTCCCTGGCCAAGGCGACCATCAAATCCAACTCCGGCGTGCTGACCTCGAAGTTTTCCGCCAAGGAGGCATGGCTCTTGTACATCAGTCGGCCCACCACCACCCAATGCCCGCCGTCCATTTCGTCGGCGGCCTGCACGGTGCGGGCGTTTTCACCCACGACGTGAAACGCCCGGCGATAGGAGAGGTCATCGAGCTTGCCCCGGTTGGCCACGAGCTTGCGCATGGTCACATCGCGGAGCATCTCGACGCCCAGCACGCGGGCGGCCTCTTCGCACTGGGCACGCCGCTGGGCGTACTCGCCGCCGGTGAGTTCATGCTTGACGTTGGTGTTGGCCACCAGCACGCTGATTTTCGGATCCGCCAGGGCCACCATGCGTGGCTTTTTGCTGCGGCAATCCAGCAGCATGGCGTGGCCTTTTTTGCCCATCGCGGAGATGAACTGATCCATGATGCCGCAGGGCATGCCGGCGAAGGTGTGCTCGGCCTTCTGGCAGATCAGGGCCTTTTCCACGCCGTCGAGTTTCTTGCCGGTCAGGGCCTCGATGAGGGTGGCGGTGGCGACTTCCAAGGCGGCGCTGGAGGAGAGGCCCCCGCCCATGGGCACGCTGGAGTCCAGGACGGCATCGAACCCGCCGGGGTCAAAACCGCGGGGCAGACAGTGCGCCACGACGCCCTTGATGTAGTTGGCCCACTTGGGCTTGCCCGGCGAAAGCGTGGGGGTGACGGAAAACTCGGCGACCTCATCGAGCTTGGTGTCACCGATGCGAACCCGCCCGGCTTCGGGGTCGGCGGCGCGATCAGCGACCATCACCGCGTAACGCTCGATGGCCATGGGCAACACGAAGCCGTCGCTGTAATCAGTATGCTCGCCGATGAGGTTGACCCGCCCCGGAGCCGCCACCGCCAGCGTGGGCTTGCGACCAAAGCGTTTGACAAAAGTTTCAGTGGCGGCGGCGAGTTGGCGCGTGATGCGATCATCTTGAGGCATGGGAAAGTCCAATCGTGCGGGTTGCGGCGGTGATGCAGGAGTGCGGCGAGGCGAGGTTTGGCAATGATACCGCACGGGATATTCCGAAGTCATCCCACGAGCCGCGCACGAAGTAAGCGGAGTTTTTGCCCTCATTGACCGGCGGGGTCACCCGCTTACTTCGTGCGCGGCTCATTTTGTGGCGCTGTGTTCGGTAAATGCGTTTGCCCTGTGACCCAAGATTCCAGGATCGATGCTCCGACGGGATTTGCTAGAATCGCTCCTTTTCCCCACAAGGACAACGCTAATGTCAAACCCACTCAACAAGTTCAGTGCCCGCGTCACCCAGCCCAAAAGCCAGGGCGCTTCGCAGGCCATGCTTTACGCCACCGGGCTGAACCAGGCCGACATGGACAAGCCGCAGATCGGCATCGCCAGCGTTTGGTGGGAGGGCAATCCCTGCAACATGCACTTAAATGACCTTGCCGCCGAGGTACACGCGGGTGTGCAGCAAGCGGGCATGGTGGGCATGCGGTTTAACACCATCGGCGTGTCGGATGGCATCAGCATGGGCACCGAGGGCATGAGCTACTCGCTGCAATCCCGCGACATCATCGCCGACTCGATTGAAACCGTCGTCGCCGCCCAGTGGTACGACGCGGTCATCGCGCTGCCCGGCTGCGACAAAAACATGCCCGGCTGCGTCATGGCCATGGCACGCTTGAACCGCCCGGCGATCATGATCTACGGCGGCACCATCAAGCCCGGCTGCACCGACTTCGAGGGCCACAAGGAACCCCGCGACATCGTCTCGGCCTTCCAAGCCTACGGTGAGTTCATCAGCGGAAAGATCAGCGAAGAGCAGCGCGAGGCCATCATCGAGCACGCCTGCCCCGGCGCTGGCGCTTGCGGCGGCATGTACACCGCCAACACCATGTCCAGCGCCATCGAAGCCCTGGGCATGAGCCTGCCCTACTCCTCCTCGACCCCCGCGGATGACCAAGGCAAGCGCGATGAATGCCGCCGGGCCGGCGTGGCGATTCGCAAGTTGATGGAACTGGACTTGAAGCCCCGCGACATCATGACCCGCGATGCGTTTGAGAACGCGATGGTGGTGGTGATGGTCTTGGGCGGTTCGACCAATGCCGTGCTGCACTTGATCGCCATGTCGCGGGCGGTGGGCGTGGACCTGACACTCGAAGACTTCCAGAAGGTCAGCGACCGTGTGCCTTTCCTGGCGGACTTGAAGCCCAGTGGCAAGTACGTCATGGAAGATGTCCACAAGATCGGCGGCATCCCCGCGGTGATGAAATACCTGCTGGCCAACGGCCTGCTCAAGGGCGACTGCGTCACCGTCACCGGCAAGACCTTGGCGGAGAACCTGGCGGACGTGCCCGAACTGCCCGACAACCAGGATGTGATTCACCCCTTGGAAAACCCCATCAAGGCCAGCGGGCACTTGCAGATTCTCTACGGCAACATGGCGCCGGGCGGCTCGGTGGCGAAGATCACCGGCAAGGAAGGCCTGGTCTTCAAGGGCATCGTGCGGGCCTTTGACTGCGAAGAGGACATGCTCCACGGCCTGGAGCAAGGCAAAATCAAGAAGGGCGATGTGGTCATCATCCGTTATGAAGGGCCAAAGGGCGGTCCCGGCATGCCCGAAATGCTCACGCCCACCAGCGCCATCATGGGTGCCGGGCTGGGCAAGGATGTGGCCCTGATCACCGATGGCCGCTTCAGCGGCGGCAGCCACGGCTTCATCATCGGCCACGTCACACCCGAAGCGCAAGAAGGCGGCCCCATCGCGCTGGCCAAGGACGGCGACCCCATCCTCATCGACGCGCAAAAGCGGGTCATCGACCTGCAAGTCGATGCCAAGGAACTTGAAAAACGCGCCCGCGAATGGCAAGCCCCGGCCCCCAAAGCCACGCGCGGCACACTGGCCAAGTACATCAAACTCGTCAAGAGCGCCAGCGAAGGCTGCGTGACGGATGAGTGAGGGGGGAGGGGGAAGTCTTGAGTCTTGAGTCTTGAGATTGTGCGATTCGTGATGCTGTTCTGTTATAGCCGCAGCGTCCCCGCTGCGCGTCTGACCGATGCACTGTGAATCAACGTCCGCAAAGACGCGCAGCGGGGACGCTGCGGCTGTGAGTCAGAAATGCGCAGTCTCAGAGATGCGCATTCAATGCCGCAACATTCATCCTCTGCAACTATTGCAGTCGTGTTGCACGCGCCTGCGATACTCGGCGGCAATAGAATTGCGATCACCCGCGCTTACGGAGTTTCCTCATGCGACTCAACTTTTCACGCTTGCTGACCGTTGCCCTGATGCTGTTCGTCACGTTGGCAATTGCCACGCCCGCCGCCATCGCCATCGACGATGCCCATGCCGCCAAGGGCAAGCAAACAATCGCCAAGGGCATCGCCTTCCTCCGCACCACGCAAAACGAAAACGGCGCTTGGACGCCCCAGCCCGGCCCGGCCCCCACCGGCTTGGTCGTCACCGTCCTGCTCGATCAGCCCGACATCAAGAGCGACGACCCCGCCCTGACCAAAGGCTTGGAATACATCCTCTCCAAGGTCCGCGAAGATGGTGGCATCCACGAAGGCTTCCTGGAAAACTACAACACCGCCATCTGTCTCTCGGCCTTGGCCCGCGCCAATGATCGGCCCGCCGCTTCCGCCGCCATCAAAAAGGCACAGGACTACCTGCTCAAAATCCAGTGGCACGAAGGCATGACCGACCCCAACGGCAAGCCCGTGGACAAGGAGCACCGCTTCTACGGCGGCGCGGGCTACGGCGAGCATGGCCGACCCGATCTCTCCAACACCCAGTTCATGCTCCAAGCCCTCTACGACTCCGGCTACGACTGCAACAGCGAGGAATACAAACGGGCTTTGGTCTTCATCACCCGCCTGCAAGGCACCAGCGCCAACAAGGACTTCGGCGACAAAATCAAGCCCGACGGCGGCGCGATCTACGCCACCAGCATCGACAAGGACAACGTCGAAAGTTTGGAAACCAAGGCTGGCACCATCAATATGGAAGACGGCACGACCCGCCTGGCGACCTACGGCTCGATGACCTACGCCATGTTTAAGAGCTACCTTTACGCCCAGCTCGATAAGGACGACCCGCGGGTCAAGGACGTGGTGGCTTGGATCCGCGACAACTACACGCTGGAGAAAAACCCCGGCATGCCCGAAGCCAGCAAGGAGCAGGGGCTTTACTACTACTACATGACCTTCGCCCGCGCCATGAAGGCTTGGGGCCAGAACCCCGTGGAAACCGCCGACGGGAAGAAGCACGATTGGCAGAACGATCTGATCGACGCCTTGGCATCCCGGCAGCGCGAGGATGGCTCGTGGACCAATGAGGCCGACCGCTGGATGGAAGGCGACCCCAGCATCGTCACCGCCTATGCCTTAATCGCCCTGACCGAAGCGACCAAGTGAAAGCGGGGCGCGGCGGCATGCGGCCACGGCCCCGCCAATCAAGGCGTGACCGCGGCACGATCCGTCGGTGTCAACCCATCGCCTGCGTGGACTTGTGCGCGGTGTGATCGGTGGGCTTGCGGAACTGTGCCAAATCGAGATTGCGGAAATAGTCGATGGTCTTGGCCAATCCGTCGCGCAGGGCGACGGTCGGCTCCCAGCCGAGTTGTTTCTTGGCCAAGGTGATGTCCGGCCGGCGCTGCGAAGGGTCGTCGGCGGGCAGGGGCATGTGCAGCAATTTGCTTTTTGAACCCGTCAATTCGATGACCAGTTCCGCCAACTGCTTGATGGTGAACTCACCGGGATTGCCCAAGTTGACCGGGCCGACCCAGCGTTTGCCCGCCGCGTCCACATCGGCGGAGTTCATCATGCGGATGATGCCTTCGACCAGGTCATCGACGTAGCAGAAGGAACGGGTCTGTTGCCCTTGACCGTAGATGGTGATGTCTTGGCCGGCCAGCGCTTGGATGATGAAGTTGGAGACGACCCGTCCGTCAAAGGGGTGCATGCGCGGGCCGTAGGTGTTGAAGATTCGCACCACGCGGATGTTGACGCCGTTGGCGCGGTGGTAGTCGAAAAAGAGCGTTTCCGCGGCTCTCTTGCCCTCGTCGTAACAGGCCCGCACGCCGATGGGGTTGACGTTGCCGCGGTAGCTCTCGGGCTGCGGATGCACCTCCGGCTCGCCGTACACTTCGCTGGTGGAAGCCTGAAGCACTTTGGCGCGACAGCGCTTGGCCATGCCCAACACATTGATCGCCCCCATGACGCTGACCTTCATGGTCTTGATGGGGTTGTATTGGTAATGCACCGGCGAGGCGGGGCAGGCCATGTTGTAAATCTCATCGACCTCCAGCCAAAGCGGATGCGTCACATCGTGGCGGATAAGCTCGAAGTTGGGCTGGCCCAAAAGGTGGGTGATGTTCTGCTTCTGGCTGGTGAAGAAGTTGTCCAGGCAGATGACATCGTGGTTCTGGGCGACCAGGCGTTCGCAGATGTGCGAGCCGAGGAACCCGGCGCCGCCGGTGACGAGGATGCGTTTGAGTGAAGCCATGGGAGTGTCCGGGAGAGTCTTGAGG
>JBBRGB010000165.1:0-7913 GCA_038241095.1 Phycisphaerales bacterium | reverse complement strand
AGCTCCAACCCCTCGGAGTTCGAGCATCGCATCCTGACACAGTTCGACGTGTGGACGAGCGTGGGCTGGGACGGTGGCGGGACGGTTTTCTTCACCGGGTATTACACCCCCATCATCCGCGCCAGCCGGGTGAGAACCGAGCAGTACCGCTTCCCCCTCTACGGCAAGCCGGCGGACATCGTGGTGGACTCGGCGACCGGTGACGTTCGCGGCCGACAGGTTGCCAGCGGGTCCATCGTGCCTTATCCCACGCGGGCGCAGATCGAGTATTACCCCGACCGCCTAGGCCTGCGGGGCAAGGAAATCGCCTGGTTGGACAGCAAACTTGATGCCTACATCGTGCAGGTGCAAGGCTCGGCCAAGCTGCGACTAGCCGACGGCGGCGAAATGACCATCGGTTACGCGGCCTCCAACGGACGCCAATACACCAGCATCGGGCGCAAGCTCATCGAGGATGGCAAGCTCGACCCCGACCGCGCTGGCCTGCCGACGATCAAGCAGTATTTCTCCGACCATCCCGAAATGCTGGATCACTACTTGAACCAGAACGAACGCTACATTTTTTTCCAAGAGTACCCTTCGACGAATTGGCCCGCCGGGGCCTTGGGGTTCAAGGTCGAATCGATGCGTTCGCTGGCGACGGACAAGGCCATCTACCCGCGGGGCATGGTGACGCTGGTGGCCACGCAAATGCCCACGGCCGGCGGGGGCCTGGCACCGTTTGAGCAATACATGCTGGATCAGGACGCCGGCGGAGCCATCCGCGCCCCTGGCCGGGCCGACATCTACATCGGCGTGGGCGACGACGCCGAAGCCATCGCCGGTCGTCAAGCGCAGGAAGGCCGGTTGTATTACTTCCTCCTCAAATAACGCGGCTTGCATGGTTTCAAGTTTTGCGGGGGTGGCCGGGGGTAGGGTATAATGCGGGGCTGGCGCGGGTTGGAGGGAATTGCCCCGGATGCTTCCTCCCCTGTCGCCACAAGCCCACGGATGCCGTTGCTTTGGATGGCTTTTCGCGGGATCGTTTTACCCTCACGGAGCCATCCATGACCGCCGTTGCCACCAGCGTTCGTCCATCCCGCGTCTCGTCCGCCTCAGGCCCGCACGTGGCCATCGTGGGCGTCACCGGCGCGGTGGGTCAGGAGTTTCTGGCCGTCCTCGAACAACGCGAGTTCCCCTTTTCCAAGCTCACTCTCCTAGCCAGCGCCCGCAGCGCCGGCAAGCAGATCGTCTTTAAGGGCCGGACTTACACGGTCGCGGAACTCACCGAAGAGAGCTTCAAGGGTGTGGATATCGCCCTGTTCTCGGCGGGCGGTTCGATCAGCAAGAAGTTCGGCCCCATCGCCGCCGACGCCGGCTGCATCGTCGTGGATAACAGCTCCGCCTTCCGCATGACCGACGGCGTGCCGCTCATCGTCCCGGAGGTCAACGCCGGCGACATGGCGCACATCAAGCTCGGCGGCAAGGGCGCGATCATCGCCAACCCTAACTGTTCGACGATCATCGCCCTGGTACCGGTGACGCCGCTGCACCGTGCCGCAGGCGTGAAGCGGATGATCGTCAGCACCTACCAAGCCGCCAGCGGCGCTGGTTACGCGGGCATGATGGAGCTTGAGGAACAGACCCGCGACGTGCTGGCGGGCAAGCCGGCGGTGCCCAAGGTCTTTGCCCAGCAGTACGCCTTCAACCTCTTTAGCCACAACTCGGCGATGGAGGACAACGGCTACAACCAAGAGGAAATGAAGCTCGTCAAGGAGACGCGCAAGATTTGGAATCACCCCCACGTCCGCATTGCCGCGACCTGCGTCCGCGTGCCGGTGCTGCGTGCCCACGCCGAGTCGATCAGCCTGGAGTTTGAGCGGCCGATGACCGAGGACGAGGCGCGGAACGTGCTGAGCAGCGCTCCGGGCGTGACGCTCATCGACGACCGGGCCGGCAACCGCTTCCCCACGCCTTTGGACGCCACCGGCAAGGACGATGTGTACGTGGGCCGCATCCGCAAGGACTTGAGCCTCGAGGACGGTGAACCCGCCGCCCGCGGCCTTAACATTTTCGTCTGCGGCGATCAGTTGCGCAAGGGCGCGGCCTTGAACGCCGTGCAAATCGCGGAACTGCTGCTGAAGTAAGTCTTTTAGGGAACCCCCGTAACACCTTGCGGCCATACCACAGTCAACCTTGACTAGCGTGAAAACCGCAAGTTCGCGCAAGCGAATTGGCGCGTTTTAAGCTTGATAAGAAGACCCGATTATCCTAGATTGGAGGGGTTGTCATCCCGCCCCCGCGTTGCCGTGTCTCGACTGCGATGGGCAAACCCTCAAAGAGACGCATCAAAGTCCCTCCTCACAAGGAAACGATTTTATGGCCAACCTCCGTCAGCCCAACGCCAACGATGCCACCAACACCTTCAACCGCTCGCGCTTCGTCGTGCCCATGAGCGGCCTGTGCGCCAGTTGTCTCGACGGCTGCACGGGCGGTTGCGAAGTGTGGACTGCCTCCCTGCGCGGGCGCGAAGTCCTCTACCCCGCCGGCTACGGCAACGTCACGGCCGGGGCGGACAAGGACTACCCCGTCGATTATTCGCACTTAAACATTCAGGGTTACGCCGTCGGTGCCGAGGGCCTGCCCAAGGGCGTCGAGCCGGGGCCGGATACCGCAGTGTTCCCCGCCGTCGATGTTTCGACGCAGTACGGTTGGGATCGCAAGGTCAAGCTTGATGTGCCCATGTTCACCGGAGCCTTGGGTTCGACGGACATCGCCCGCACCAACTGGGAACACTTCGCCGTCGGCGCGGCCATCAGCGGCATCACCCTGGTCTGCGGTGAGAACGTCTGCGGCGTCGATCCGGCCTTGGTGCTGCGGGCCGATGGCAAGGTCAAACACTCGCCGGAGATGGATCGCCGCATCACCGAGTACCGCAAGCACCATCAGGGCAAGGGCGAAATCCTCGTGCAGTTGAACGTCGAAGACACCCGCCTGGGCGTGGCGGAATACTGCATCGAGCAGCACGGCTTGGATACCATCGAACTTAAGTGGGGCCAAGGCGCCAAGTGCATCGGCGGCGAAATCAAGGTCAACAGTTTGGAACGGGCGATGGAGTTGCAGAAGCGCGGTTACATCGTGCGGCCCGACCCCAGCGACCCGGTCAACCAGAAGGCCTACGAAACCGGCGCGATCAAGCAGTTCGAGCGCCACAGCCGCCTTGGCTTTGTCAGCCAGGAAGGCTTCATGAATGAAGTCGCCCGCCTGCGCAAGCTGGGCTTCAAGCGGATCACGCTCAAGACCGGGGCCTACTCGATGGTCGAGTTGGCGATGGCCCTGCGCTGGGGCGCGGACGCCAAGATCGACTTGCTGACCATTGACGGCGCGCCGGGCGGCACGGGCATGAGCCCCTGGGGCATGATGAACGAGTGGGGCATTCCCACCTTCTATCTGCAATCCTTGGCGGTGCAGTTCGCCGACAAGCTCACGGCCAAGGGCATCCGCGTGCCGGACTTGGCGATGGCCGGCGGGTTCAGCGACGAAGCGGGCATCTACAAGGCGCTGGCGATGGGCGCGCCGTACTTCAAGGCGGTCTGCATGGGCCGGGCACTGATGATCCCCGGCATGGTGGGCAAGAACATTGCCCAGTGGCTGGCTGATGGGAAGCTGCCCAAAACGGTGTCGAAGTTCGGCACGACGCCCGAGGAAATCTACGCGACGTATCAAGAGGTCAAGTCGCAGTTCAACGGTCGCACCAAGGACCTGCCCTTGGGCGCGATCGGCCTTTACAGCTTCACGCAGAAGATCAAGACCGGCTTGCAGCAGTTGATGGCCGGCAGTCGGCGGTTCAACATCGGCTGCATCAAGCGGCAGGATGTCTTCTGCCTCACCGAAGAGGCGGCGAAGATTTCCGGCCTGCCTTACGTCATGGACGCCTACCGCGCCCAGGCCGAGAAGGTGCTCGAAGGCTAAGCCAAGCCCACGCGCGACATCACGACATGAATCAAGCGGCACCGGTTTTCCGGTGCCGCTTTTTTTATGCGTGACCCGATTCGCGTGATCGTGTGTCGAGGCTTACGGGTGGAAGGGGAACATCACGGGTGTCAAGGCGATGGCGACGATGGCGACCAAGCCGTCCAAGGGCACACCGATGCGGAGATAGTCGCCAAAGCGGTAGCCGCCGGGGCCGTAAACCATGAGGTTGGTCTGGTAGCCGATGGGCGTGGCGAAACCGCAGGAGGCGGCGACCATGATGGCGATGACAAAGGGCATGTAACTGACGCCCAATGACGCGGCGGTGGCCATGGCGAAGGGAAACATCAAGGCCGCGGCGGCGTTGTTGCTCATGGCCTCGGTGAGCGTCAGCGTCACAAGATAGACCACCGTCAACGCCAGCCAGGGATTGTTGCCCGCCAGATGCAGCAGTCCCTCGGCGAAGAAGGGCGCGACACCGGTGGAGTTGGCGGCCGCGCCGATGCCCAGGGCCGCGCCGATGACGATGAGCACTTCCCAGTCGATGCTTCGCCGGGCCTCGACCAGCGAGCAGCAACCGGTGACCATCATCAACCCGGCGGCGAGCATGGCGGCGTTGAGCATCGAAAGCCACTCGAAGCCCGCGGCCGTCACCATCGCCAAGAGAATCCCCAAGGCCAGCCAGGCGCGACCATGCCGGGGCGGGGTCGAACCTTCCACGGCACTGACGAGATAAAAGTCGCGCCGATTGCGATGGGTTTCAACAAACGAAGGATGGGCTTCGAGTAGCAACGTGTCGCCGGGCCGCAGTACGATGTCACCGACCTTGCGGGCGATGCGTTGACCGCTGCGGGCCACGGCGATGACCGCGGCGTTGTAGGTGTTGCGGAAGCGCCCCTCGCGGACGCTCTTGCCCACCAAGGGGCAACTGTCGCTCACGACGGCTTCGATAAGGCAGCGATTGACGCGCGGGGCGTCGAGCTTGAAAACCTGGCTGGTGGCGGGGGATAGGCCGCGGATTTTTTGCAGGTCCACGACTGATTCAACGATGCCGACGAAGACCAAGTGGTCGCCGGCTTGGAGGCGTTCGGTGGGGGCCACGGCCATGAGCACCTGCTCGCCGCGATTGATCTCGGCGAGATAAAGCCCCGGCAGATGGCGCAGGCCGGCCTGCTCGATGGACTGGCCCACCAAGGCGCTGCCGGGCAGGACGTTCATCTCCACGCTGTACTGGCGGGGGTCGTCGCCGATGCCCAGCGGGGGCTGGCACGCCGGTAGGAGCCAGCGACTGGCGAGCATGACAAAGCCGATGCCGATGGCGGCGACGGGCAGGCCGACCCAGGTGATGTCGAAGATGCCCATTTGCGCCGGGCCGGTCGGGGCGTTTTTCGTCGCTTCTTTCAGCAGGCCGTAAACCACGAGGTTGGTGCTGGTGCCGATGAGCGTGCAGACTCCGCCGAGGATGGCGGCATAGGAAAGGGGGATGAAAAGTTTGGAGGGGCTGAGCCGCATCTTCTTGCAGACATCGCCCACCACCGGCAGAAACATGGCCACCACGGGCGTGTTGTTGAGCACGGCACTGAAGGCGGCGACGGGCAGCATCAAGCGGGCTTGCGCGCCGGGGATGGAACGTGGCCGACCCAAGAGCGGGCGGGTGATGAGTGCGATGGCGCCGGTCTGCACCATGCCGCAGACCACGACGTAAAGTACGGCCACGGTGATGAGGCCTTCGTTGCCGAAGCCGATGACGGCCTGCGCGGGGCTGGGCAGGGTGTGGCCGCCGAAGAGCGCGCCAATGGTGACGAGTGTGACCAAGCCGGCGAAGAAGGCCAAGTCGGCCGCGACGCGGTTGGTCAACAGCGCCAAGACAATGCCGGCGACGACGGCGAGTGTGACCCAGGCTTCCCATGTCATACGGCGGTACCCTCACCCGTGGTGCCATCCCACAGAAGAGCCGCCCAAAGCGGCGTCTCATCTGTGGGCTTGCAAGTTTTCATCTGTGGGCTTGCAAACTTCCTTTCCCGATGCGGCCTATTCTAAGCATGTGAGATAATCGCAAACGACATCCACTCTCGGAGTTCAACCCATGCCTTCATTCAGCGCCATTCGCCATCACGGCTTCACCTTCGTATGCGCGGCGATGCTGTTGACGCTTGGGGCGTGTTCCTCGCCGCAGGCCAGCAAGAAACCACCGTCGTTGGGCGACCCCATCGACGCGGCGCAACACGATTCGGCCAATCCGCCCAAGACCAACACCGACACGGGCAACACTAATGTCTCTGCGGCCTTGACCGTCGATGACGTGGCCAAACTTTTCCCCTTGAAACCCCGGCAAGGCGTTTACCGCATCACCCAAGGCGCCGACAAGGGCAAGGATGTGCCCTTCACCCTTGAAAAAGTTGATGACGATCAATGGAAGTTGACTTACAAGGATCAGCAGGTGACTTATTTCAAAACCTCGGACAAGGGGTTGCTCATCACTCGTGAGGATGATTTCGGTGAGAACGTGCAGGTGACTTATGAGCCGGCGATCAACTGCCTGCCCGTGGGGTTGAGCAAGGACAAGCCGTTTGAGGGCAAGACACAGATGACCGTGCGCAAGCCCAGCGGCGAGACGCGGGACAGCGGCACCTGCCAATACACCGTCACCTTCGAGGGTGTGCAGCGGGTCAAGACTCCCGCCGGGGCATCCGAGGCCCGCATCATCCGCAACGTGCGAAAGCTGGATTTGTCGCTGGCGAATGTGACGGTCGATATTTTTTCCGCCTATGCAGTGCCGCAAGGCGAGGTCATTGAGCGGGTGGAGCAGAAGACCCAGGCCTTGGGGTTCATTGGCATGAACAAGTTGACAGAGCGGCGGTTGGTGGAGGCGAGTGAGTAATTCAAGTGGTGTGGAAAATCGTCGTGGCGCGATTGAGCCGCTAAACCGCAAGCGGAGATGGGTCGATAGAGGAAATGATCGGCCGCGCAAGGCGGCGGGTCGTTGGGAGATCGCCCGTGGCATCAGAAGTTGTCCGCATCATGTGCCCGAACTTGAAATGCCGAGCGATTCTGTGTGTACCCGCTTCGGCGCGGGGCCGCACCGTGCGTTGCAGGGGATGTTCCGCCTTGGTGCGCGTGCCGGAATCGACAAAGAACAAGAAAACCGCGACCGAGGCTTCGGGTGAAGCGGTCGTCAAGTAAGCGTATTTGTGTCAAGCTGTAGGACGACACCCGCGACGCGCAAGCCTTAAGCCTCAAGTCTCAAGCCTTCCCCGACGGCTTCACTTCTTATCGTCGTCGTCAAGATCAAGTTCCATCATCGGGATATCTTGATCGTCATCCGCCGCCTGCGCCAAGGCCTCCAACGCTGATACCGGGTCATCCAGATCAACCGTGGGAGAGTGCTGCTCATCCTCGATGGTGGCCGGGAGTTCTTCGTTGTCCGCCACCGGCAGGGCCTTGCCCACCGCGGACTTGTGCGACGCGCGGGGGGTATCCTTGCCCTTGGGGCTCACCGCGTGATCGCCCACCAAGTGCGCCGGCTCACCGTCGATGACCACGTTGAAAATCACCGGCCCGATGCCCACACGGTCGCCAGCCTTCAAGGCCGCCTTCTGAACGCGACTATCATTGTGAAATGTGCCGTTGCTCGAGCCAAGATCGTGAATCCACAACTGGCCGTCGTCGATGAGCAGTTCACAGTGTCGCCGCGAGACGCTGGAAACGGGGATGCGCAGGTCCACGGTGTTGGTGCGACCGACCACGAGCTTATCGCCCGAAACCGGGAATTCGCGGCGGGTTCCGTCGCCCTTAATCATCACCAGCGAAGCATTCATGAAGCGACCCCTACAGATTTTGCCATCGAAAACCGTGACACCCAAGTCTAGCTTTGCCGGGCATGGGCCGCAACTTGCCCCGCGCCAGGCCTTCCAAGACGCAAACGCCAGTGTGGACGCCCTTTACCTGCACGTCCCCTTCTG
>JBBRGB010000164.1:0-7913 GCA_038241095.1 Phycisphaerales bacterium | reverse complement strand
GGCCTTCCACGCCAGGTCGCGGGTCTGATTGTCGCGGGCGCTGATCAGGGCCAGCATGTGGTGTTCGGTGGACTCGATGGGAATGAGCTTTGGAATGACCGGCCCGGCTTGCGAGGTGGCGGTTTCGGTGGCGGCGGGCGGGGTGGCGGTGCCCATGATGAGCGACAGGCCGGGAATCGTCATCGGCCGCGGCGCGTTTGCTGCCGGGGCGGAAGGAGCCGCGCTGGGAACGTAGGCTCCGGGTGGCATTGCCCCGAAGCCGCCCATGTCAGTGCGTTGAGCGTTTTCGATGGCCGGGTCGATGGTGGTGTTAGCCAAGGTGGTGAGCGTCTGTTTGACGACGTCATCTTTCTTCGCGCCAAGGAGTCGGGCATCGAGCCAAGACGCCGCCAAGGGTGATGACGGGGCGTGGGTGATGATGGCCCAAACCGTGGCCGCGAGTCGATCGGGTGGCAAGGCGTCGAAGTTCACGCCCGCGACCAACTCTTCACGCAGCTCGGGCTGCTGATTGGCCATGGCGCTGACAAGCTGGTCGATGACTTTTTGCGGCGCTGGCCCTTGGGGTGATTGCAGGATGCGATTGGTGGCATCGGCGATGGCCTTACGTTGCTCGGGGTCACGGGTCAGGTCGCCCTTGAGTAGGCCGGCGATGGCCGCGAGTTGGGTTTCGGGGTCGGCATTGCGGGCCGCCATGCGCAAGAGGTCGATGGAAGCCGGCGAAGCAGGCGAGACCTCGATGACCGCGGCGACCACGGCCTGACGCGCCTTGGCGTCGTTGCCGTTTAAGATTTGCAGCGCCAAGTCGTAAACGGTGTCCTTGGGCCGGGAGTATTTCATCAGGCCCGAGCGTTCGAGCACATAGGCCGCCGACCGCAGCGAGAAGGGATGGGGCTGATCTTTGACCAGCGTTTTGACCGCAAAGAGATAGCCCAGCACGGGTCGCGGCACGTTGCCACTGGAGTCCACATTGACGGGCTTGGCGGCTTCGCGGATGGCGTTGAGTTGCGTGAAGGTCAGCGTCCAAGGCAAGGGCGCGGGGCCTTGCAGTTCGATTTCATCGGCGGTGGAACGCACATCGAACACCGCCCAGAAGCGAATCGGCAGCGGGCCTTGGATTTCCTTGGGCAGGTCCAGCACGCGGCGTTTGAGCAACTGATAATCACGCTGCTGGCGGCGATATTCATTCTGCGCCTCCTGCATCCGCTTGGCCTTGTCAATCCGAGCGCGGGCGTTGTCCTGGGCATTGGGGGCATCGAACGTGGGCTGCGTCGGGGCCTTGGCGTCAAGCAGTTCGGGCTTGAGCTTGTAGGCGTAAAGCTGATCCTGCTCCTTGACTTGGGCGCTCATGAGGAAGCGTTCCATGTCCCAACTGATTTGCCCGTCGGAAGCGATGCGAATCTGACGGGTGAGGCGCGGGGCTTCGTTATTGACTTGGGTGGTGGAGACGGGATCGGGCGGAGCCTCGATGGCGGGCAGGGCCACGACGCCGGGGCGGGCGATGGTGCCGCCGTCTTCGCGGGCCTGTTGCTCGACGGTGGGTGCCGGAGCGGGGGCGGGTTCCTTGTCGGCATACCACGCCAGCAATCGGCCACCCTTGATGCTCAGGGTGTCGGTGTCGAGTTTCAGCGTGCCCTCGGCGGGCGTCACCAGCAGCGGCAGTTGCAACAGCCGACGCCCGGCCTGCGGCTCGATGAGCCAGATGACACTGTCGACGCGCTCGGGCATGATGTCCACGGCTTCGATGAGGGTCTTGATGTCCAAGTCGATGACGGCGGGAGCGACGGCCTTCTCGCCCTCCGGCTCCGCTTGCCGGGGCAGGGGCGTGTTGGCGTCCACGGTGGCATCGGCATCGGTAGCCTTGGGCGCCAAGAGCGGATTGGGATCATCGGCCTGGGCCCACGCCATCAGTGGCATCGCGGCCATCAGGCAGGTCAGAACCGTCCAGGTCGCCACGCGACGCAAATGCTCAAACATGGTCAACATCCCTGAAAGGAAGGATAAAAGGAACACAATTATTACGCCCGCCAATGGCTGCGGGATCGTTGGCGTCAATCCTACCCCGATGCCCGCCCGGCTTCCAATGCGGACATCAGCCCCCGGCCCCCGGCCCGCGAACTCCTGGGCACAAGCCCGTGCAATCCCTCTCCCCACGGTGGCGTCCTTAGCTTGTGCGATTGCCAAGTCGTTTTCGCCGGGCGATGGCTTGCGCGGTGGCGGTGGTGGCGATGCGGGAGGCTTCCAGGCCGTCTTGCCCGCCGGGCAGCGGGCCGAGTTTGCCCGTTCGCACCGCCTTGACAAACGCTTGGTACATGCCGGCGAAGTTCTTTTCCCCGGCGAAGGGCAGGGTCGTGGTTCCCTTGTCGTTGCGCAGTTCGAACACCTTGGCCCCGCGGTCAAAGCGAATCACGCCCTTGGTGCCGATGATGTCGTAGGTGAACAGGTTCAGCGGTTCCCTGGCGGTGTGGTGGTAGCTGTAGCTGATTTCCACGGCCGTGTGCGCCCCGCTGGCGTGATCCAAGTGCAGGTGCATGTGATCGGGGGCCTCGAAGTCATCGACCCAAGCGCCGTGGGCCTGTTGCGCCACGACTTCGCTGTCGAGCCAGAAGCGTGCCAGGTCGATCTGGTGAACGCCGCAATCGACCATCGGGCCACCCTCTTCCATGCGCCCGACGCGGCGGGCGTTGGCGATGCGTTTGCCCGAGGGGGCCTGTTGATACTTGCCGTGGTTGTTCCAGATGTAGATGAGTCGCAGGGAGAGTGGCTTGCCGATGGCGCCTTGTTTAATGAGTTTGCGAATGGTCAGCGACACCGGGCTGAAGCGGTAGTCGAATCCCACGGCCAGGAGTTTGCCGGCTTTTTCCATGGCGCGGATCATTCGCCGGCCTTGGGTGTCGTTGATCGCCAACGGTTTTTCGACCAGCACATGCAGGCTCTGTTTCGCAGCCGCCAAGACGTTGTCGCAGTGATACGGCGCTGGCGAAGTGATGGTCACCGCGTCAAGCCCGGCGTGGAAGAAATCATCCTGGTTGGTGAATTGGCCAGGGACGTTGAACTTCCCGCCCATCGCTTCGACGGCCTTAGCGTTGGGGTCGAAGAGGGCGGCGATCTTCAGGCCGGGCGTGGCTAGGATCGCGGGCATGTGGCCGTAGTTGGCCACGGTGCCGCAGCCCATCAAACCAAGGCGAATCTCTTTCATAAGCCGGCCTTTCAAGCAAGTCGCACAGTGTAACGGACAGTGTCATTGCACGGGCGGCGATCCATGTGATTTTTTCAGTCGTGGCCGCTCCACGCTGATATCACGGACGCCCGGACACACAGCACCCAAAGCGGGATGTCGTGTGGCACCGCTCTTGAATCTCACGACTCAAGACTCAAGACTCACGACTCAAGACTCAAGACTTTTCCCCCGCCCCGTCCTCGACGCTGACGAAAAAAATCACGCAGCAGGGCCGCCCCTTCTTCCGCCAGCACGCCCGGCAGGACCACCAGGCGATGGTTGAAACGCGGCTCGGTACACAGGGCGTGCAAGGTGCGAACGCAGCCCATCTTTGGGTCGTCCGCGCCGTAGAGCAGTCGTGCCACGCGGGCGTTGACCAAGGCCCCGGCACACATCGGGCAAGGCTCGAGCGTCACGGCGATCGAGCAATCTTCGAGCCGCCAAGTGCCCAGCGTTTGGGCGGCGGCTTGCAGGGCGATGATCTCGGCGTGGGCGGTGGGGTCGGCGCGGGCCTCACGCAGATTGTGACCCCGGCCCAAGACTTCGCCTCCACGATAGACCACCGCCCCGACGGGCACTTCGTCCATCGCCGCGGCCTCTTGCGCCAGTGACAGCGCCAAGCGCATCATGGCCAAGTCGTTGGCGTCGGGGGCTTCGGGATTGGGAGGGCGGACGTTCATCGACGCCACGGTACACTTTTGCGGCATGAAGGTCATCTGTGCCCCGGACAAGTTCAAGGGTTCGCTCACGGCCGTGGAAGCCGCTGCGGCCATGGCGCGGGGTGTGCGGCAAGCGTTTCCCCAAGCGGCAATCGACCTGTGCCCCTTGGCCGATGGCGGTGAGGGGACGGTGGCGGCGATGGTCAGCGCCACGGGTGGGCAATGGCGAGAGACGCGAGTCGCCGGGCCACGGGGCCAAGCCGTGATGGCCGCTTGGGGGCTTTGTAAAACCGTCAACACGAAGGGTACCGGCAGCGGCGCGGAGCAAGCGTCGTCGCTCACCGCCGTGATCGAAATGGCCGCGGCTTCGGGCCTGGCCTTGCTGCCACCGGAACAACACGACCCCACCCTCACCAGCACCTTGGGCACCGGCCAACTCATCGCCTCGGCTTTGGACGCCGGGGCCAAACGCATCATTTTGGGCATCGGCGGCAGCGCCACCACCGACGGCGGATGTGCCGCGGCCCAAGCCCTGGGCGTGCGCTTTTTCGACCACGACAACCAACTCATCGCCCCGCCCATCACCGGGGCCATGCTCAAATCCATCGCCCGCATCGACCTTTCCCAACGCGATCCCCGACTGGCCACCACCCCCATCCGCGTGGCCTGCGATGTGACCAATCCACTCACCGGCCCCCAAGGCGCGGCCCAAATCTACGGCCCGCAAAAAGGCGCTGGCCCCGACCAAGTGACGCAACTCGACGCGGGGCTGACCCACTTGGCGCATTGCGTGCGGAACTGTCTGAACCGTGACTTTGCGGACCAACCCGGAGCCGGCGCGGCGGGTGGTCTGGGCTTTGGATTGATGGCGTTTTGCGAAGCCCAACTCCGGCCGGGCATCGACATGGTGCTGGAGGCCGTGGGCTTTGCCGCGCGGGTCACCGCAGCGGCTTGCGTACTGACGGGTGAAGGCCGACTCGACGCCCAGACGGCCTCGGGCAAAACCGTGCTGGGCGTGGCGCGGGCGGCGACAAAACAGGGCGTGCCCACGCTGGCGCTGGCGGGCGCTGTCACACCCCAAGCCCGACGTGCCTTGGCCAGCGAACTCGTCGCCATGATCGAAATCGGCGAAGGTCTGCCGGTGGCGGAGTCCATGACCCGCGCCGGCGAACTGCTCGAAGCGGCCACAACGGCGGCGATGACGCGGTTTGAGGGTGGGGCCTACTGGCCGGCAGAGCCTAGGGACGCAGGCCCCCGGTCGAAGTAACTTGCACGCAATCGTGCGCACAGACCGGATCGACCGAGGGCTTACGCCCTTCGGCTCTGGCGATGTGCTCATTTCCTTTCCCATCGGGCATCAAGCCACCCCCGCGGCTGGCCGATGTTTACACAGGCCGCCCGTTGCGGACTCCGGGCCACGCCCAATCACGACCGCGATTCATCCACGTGGGGGGGAAAGGACTCCGGGTCATGCAACGACTTCGCGTCAGCAGTCTCCAGGTCGGTCAGGTTCTTGATGAACCCCTGTTCACCCGCAGCGGGCAGAAGCTTCTGGCGGCGGGCGTGCCGCTGACGCCGCGCCAAGTCGAGGCCCTGCAACGCTCCGGTGAACTGGAAGTGCTCGCCGCGACAGGGGTCGAGGAACTCGTCGAGGCCGGCGTGGTGCAACGCTTTGATCGTTCCGCCCTGCGCTTGGGCCAGCGTGCCAACCAAAACGTCCTTTCGCGTCACGGCCAAATGCTCGTCGAACGCGATCAGGAAGTCGAGCAGCACCACTTGGACGCCATGCAGGCTGGCGGGGACGCATTCGCCAACGCTCAATCGCCCGAAGAGCAGCGGCGACAACGCATCATCATGGCCGACCCCATGCTCGATTCGCTGCAAAGCGAAATCGTGGGCCTGCCCATGCGGGTGGTGCCCGACGGTCAAGCCGAGTGGCACAAGCCCTGCCCGCCTTCCACCTGGCCCAAGCCCACCGAGTTGGCGGAGCTGCGCGGCCGCGCGGTCGAAAAGCTCCGCGCCCTCTTTGCCCGCATCGAGGCCGGTGTGCCCGTTCTGCTGGCCGACTTCAACCCCATTCTTGAAGACCTCATCGAACGCCTGGCGGGGTATCCCACCCGCTTCACCCAGCTTGCCCTGCTCTGCCCGCGGCGAGAGGACTACCTCCCCGATCACGCCTACACCACGGCCGTGCTGGTCATGGCAATCGCCGACCGTCTGAATTGGCCCCTGGTTGACATTCGTCAAGTGGCGCTGGCCGCGTTGCTCTCAGACTTGGGCATGTTGCTCGTGCCCCACCGCATCCGCACCGGAGCCAGCGAACTTTCCGACATTGACCGCGGGCGGGTTAATCGTCACCCCGCTTTTTCGCTGGTGATGATGCAGGCTTTCGACGCCGTGCCCCCCATCGTGCGACTCGCGGCCGTGCAGCATCAGGAGCGTGAGAACGGTTCGGGCTATCCGCGGGGCATTCACCGCGGGGCGATTTGCGATTACGCAAGAGTGCTGGCGGTGGCTGACGCCTTTGCCGCCACCACCGAGCCGCGGCACTATCGCCAGCGCAAGATGCCCTACTTGGCGGTCGAGGAGATGGTTCGCGGGGCCGCGGCCTTGATGTTCTGGACGCCCGCGGTGCGTGCCATGGTGCAAGCGGCGGGGCTGTTTCCCGTCGGGTCGTACATCAAACTTTCCGATGGCCGCAACGCCCACGTCATCGCCGCCAACCCGCGTCACACGGGTCGGCCCACGGTGCAGCCTCTGGACGAAATCGGCGCGGTGGACGGCCTGATTTTGGACCTGACCGATCCGGCGCTCTTGGGCCTGTCAATTCTGCGTGCCTTGCCCAGCGCCACCGGTTGAAGCCCCGGCACACGCCGGGCGTTTCGCGCTCGATAACGCTAGCGCAAGCCTCAAGCCTTCTCCTACGACTCAGCGATGACGCTGGTGATCCCGCCGGTCAGAGCGCTGGGCAGCGCTCCGCCGACCCAACGTTTGCCGGTGTGGGCGCAGAGGAAGCGTTCGGCCCGTGGCCTCATGCCCTCGACGCCGTAGCCCAGGCGCGTGGTCACCACCAGCACCAGCCGCTTAAGCTCCGGTTGCAGGGCGTTGACTTCCACGGCCAGGGTGCGATCCGGGTCGATGAGCACCTCGAAACGCGGCTTGCCGTCGGGCAGCAACTTCACTTCCAAGCGAACGGGTTGATCCGTGCGCATGAGCCGGGCGGGCACGGGCAACACCCGCACCTCGGCCCCGATGCTCTCAAAAGCCTTGAAAATATCTTTGTTCAAAGTAATCACTTGGTTATCTCTTGTCAGCGACGGTCTCCATTCAATATAAAACCATCGCGGTCTTGTTAATCAAACTCTCTCATCCCGCAACACTGTTCTTCCTCTT
Source organism: Phycisphaerales bacterium (assembly GCA_038241095.1). GTDB lineage: Bacteria > Planctomycetota > Phycisphaerae > Phycisphaerales > Phycisphaeraceae > JBBDMX01. Next base: position 644 of record JBBRGB010000164.1, on the reverse strand, counting down.
GCCTCACTCTTCCTTTCCCGGTTCCTTTCTGACTTCCTTGGTGCTCTTGGTGGTTCACCATCCCCCTCCGACACGTCGTGCAATCCTCATGCCACGAAAGCGGGTTCACGGATTTTTAACGAAAACAGCCTCGGAAAGCGGTTCCGAGGCTGCGGGTGAATGCGTGTGGCATGATTCACTGTCGCCTCGGTGGCCCATTGTCGCGGGAACGAACGCCGGCCTGCGCCATGTTCGTCAAGACCACAACCTCAGCCCGCCAATCGGGTCGCTGTGGAGCCGCGTATTGTTGAAGTTCACATCGCTTCATGTCAATGCCTTGGTGCGGTCGCTCGCGGTAATGATACTCACTTATCGGCCAAAAGCAACAGTATCGCGCAAAATAAACGTGAGCGTCGCATTGGAGCTTAAGGGCACAAACCCGCGGTCGCCTCGTCAGAGCCGCAAAGCGTAAGCCTGCGGTGGATTCACCCCGCGAATGTCATTGAAGCGCTATCCACCTTCGACCGGGGGCTTACGCTTTAAGTTTGCACACATCTTTTCTGCGCGATCGATCGTGATGGTTTTCACCCCGAAGGGGTGGCGGAATGTAGCCACGGGTGAAGCGAAGCGCAACCCGTGGTCATCGTCGATCGTGCATACCGCCC
>JBBRGB010000163.1:0-7918 GCA_038241095.1 Phycisphaerales bacterium | reverse complement strand
TCCGCACCCCCCTCACCCCACCCCCCATGAAATCACAAAAGCGGCAAAAACGCCACTTTTCTCAGTGAAAAAAACCGGCCAGTCCCCTCGTCCCCCGACGCCAGGCCCCGATAACGGGCGTCACACGGTCCACCCGATGCGCGGGCAAAGAAGAATGCCGTATCGCGGCGTGGGGTGGAATGTGTACGGGGTGTGAAATTCAACGACCCCTTCGGCCCCCGGCTCCGAGCCGCCGGGGGCTAAATATGGGTGGTGGGGCATTGCGATCCGGGGTGATTCGTCCGCGGGCTTACGCCCGTCGGCTCGGACAAGGCGGGCAAGACAACCGCAGGCTTACGCGCGTCGGCTCGGACGATCACCGAGGCTTGGCGGTGGTGTTACGATGGCGACTTGTGGGCGACTATTTTTAGAACGTGGCGACGAGGGTTGCGGGTGTTCTGATGCGTGAAAGGGTTGGCATGGTTCGATGGCTGATGATGATCATGCTGGTGGCGCTGGCCGGTGGCGTCGGCGGTGTCGGGGGCTGCACCTCCACGGTGCGGACGACGGATCCCGAACCCACGGCCACGGAGGAGTTTCTTCGTTCGCAGGCGGTGGCGCGGGCGATTCGGCAGCTTGAGGTGGGGGCTTTGTGGGATCGAAAGGTTTTCCTCGACGCCACCTATTTGACCGAGAGCCAGCAACGGTTTCTTCTGGGCGAGTTGCGGGCGCACCTGCTTAACCAAGGCGTGCGTCTCATGGCCCAAAGGGAGCAAGCGGAGATCATCGTCGAGGCCCGCAGCGGCGGGGTGGGCATCGACCGCGCCGGCACCCTGGTGGGCGTCCCGCAAATGGTGTTGCCCACCACCAGCGGATCCGACGCCACTTCAGTCTTCGCCCAGTTCGCCACCCCCGAGCTTTCGTTTTACAAGACTATTGAGCAGAGCGGCTACGGGAGCGTGGCGATCATCGGCTACTGGGCCGACAGCGGTGAAGTGGCCGCCGAGGCTGGCCCGGCGTTTGGTCGGGCCTTCCGCACCGATCGCTGGATTCTGTTTCTGGGCCACAAGAAGACGGGCGACATCGTCACCACGGAAAAGGTCGAATAATTGTCACCCGTCCGGCGAATCGTCGGCGGCCCATTCGACGGGAGGTTCGCGGGGTATATCATCCCTCATGCGTCGCGTGTTGAAGTACGTCATTTTCTCCCTGTTGATTCTGCTGTTGCTCTCGGCCGCGGCTGTTGAATTGGTGTTGCGAAGCGACATTCCCCGGCCGTATGTGATCGCGGCGCTGGAGGAACGGACGGGGCTGAATGTTCACATCGGTCAACTGCGCGCCACGTGGCGGGGCGAAACGCGCCTCACCGACTTTTCAATCACGTTGCCGCTGGATGACAAGCCGTTGTTTGAGGCCCATGAACTAACGGTGGATCACACGGCCTTGCTCTGGCTGTTGTTGCGTCGGGATTTGTCGATCAGTTCCCTCACCGCCCGCCAACCGCTCCTGCGCTTGACGCGGGAGGATGATGGACGCTGGAACGTTCAACGCCTCGTGACCCTCTTGGCGGAAGCGAATGAGGCACGTGACCCCCGGCCCCGGCCCACCGCAACCGCGTCAATCTCGTTGCCGCGAGTGACGATCAGTGACGCCACCGTTGAACTGCGGCAACACGACGGTCGCAGCCTGACGCTTCAACCCGTGCGCCTGGAAATTAACCCGCAAGGGCCGCGGGCGGCTCGGCTTCATCTTCAAGCCCAAGGCTTGGCGACGCTTGATGGCCGTGTGATGTTGGCCGGCGACTTTCAGCATGAGATTCAATTCGCGCTGCATGATCTCGAACCCCTGGCGGATTGGTTTTCACTGCCGCGCCTCGCCGCGCCGCGGGCCACGGGCCAATGGCGTGGCCGAGTGGTCGATGGGGTCATGCGCGGCAAGCTCGACCTGGAGCGGGCGACGCTGGAGAACATCAGCGTCAAGGGTGATCTCGAGGTGTTGGTCGGTGGCGCGTCGCGGCTTGAACTGCTGCCGGGGCAGTTGACCATCGCGGCCCCTGCGTGGCTGCCTCAACCGCTTGAAATCCTCGGCGGGCGGATCGCATTGGACGACGCCATGCGACTGCGAATCGCCGAAGTGCGGGGGCGACTTTTGGACGCCACTTGGCGGGCCGACGGGTTGGCGGATCTCAAACAACGCACCGGCGATGTTGAGCTTTCCTGGCGCGAAATGGCCTGGCCCCAAGGCGTGCGGCAAGAGGGCGGGGTGGAGCTGCGGCTGATTTCCGCCCCCGGTTCCGACCAATACGTCCTTCAAGGCCAAGTCCGCTCCGAGGGCAAGGCCGCCCGAGGCGCGTGGTCCACCACGCTGGCGATCAATGCCCGCGGGGCCGATCTTTCTGATGTCCAGTGGACGATCAACAAGCTCCAAGGCGTATTGAATTGGGACGGCCAAGCGCTGAAAATCAGCGACGCGGAGGCCGGGGGAATTTTGGCCTGGCCGTCGCTTGGCTTGGAGAAATTGATCCTGCCCCTTGAGGCGTCCGGCATTGGTCAAGGGCGCTTGGCGGGAACCGGCATCTTCGACTTTAAGACGCAAAAATGGTCCGCGGAAATCGCCGCCAACGAGGTCGCCTTGAAGGCGCTGGATGGACCGCCATTGGCCGCCCACGCCCAAGCCCAAGGCTCGCTGTCGGACATCGACCTGCGGCGATTGGATGTGACCTTGGCGGACCTCGCACTGCAAGCCAATGCGCAAATCTCACTTGCGGGCCAAGCGCCGTTCACCGCGCGATACACCCTAGCCGGCGCTTCGACTTCCCTGCCCTTGGGCGATCAAGGCCCGCTGCTGTTACGCGATTGGACGGCCAAGGGTGAACTCAGCGGTTGGCTCAAGCGACAGCAAGCCGATTACACAACCACCTTCCACAGTCCCCGCGTCACGCTCGACGACACGGATTTGGGCGGTCTGACGATTGCGGCGGTGGGGCGGTTGGACCCACAGTCGGTGACGATGACCACGCAACCCTTCGCCTTGCTTGATGCGTTGGTGACAGTCGATGCCAGGCATCGGTTTGAGGGCGGCACCGTCGCCTCTCTGGACATCGTGGACTTTGATCTCGCCCGCCTCGATGCGTTTGTCAATGAACCGCTTGCCGCATCAGGCGTCGCAAGCGGGACGGCGGAAATTATGCTGCCGACGAACAACCCGGAGACCCTTGCGGCCCGCGGCACGTGGCGTGTGCGCGGCTTCAACGTCGGCCCGGTGGCGGCACAGCTAGTCAGCGGACGCTTCGATTACGGCAAAGGCATGGTGAGGCTCAGCGGCATTGAGGCGGTTCAGTCCACCGACCAAACAGGCCAAATGTCAGGTGAATTGGCTTTCGATGTGATCGACCTTCGCCGCCTGACCACTGAAATGAAGTTCGATCATTGGCGCATGGCCCTGCCCGCCACGGCCCAGGGCCAAGTGCTGGTCAGTGGCACGACAAAACTCGATGCCGACCTGACCGATCGCGCCAATCCATCGCTCTTTGGCCAGGTGGACTTGGGCTTGGCGTTCCTCGACGCCGGTCAACCCGCAGGCGATCTGACGATCAACGGCAAGCTCGACGATGATGTCTTGGAGGTGAAGGAGTTCTCTGGTCACGTTTTCTCAGGGCAAATCTCAGGCGGTGGCGCGGTGGCATGGAACAGGCCGATGCCGGATCAACTGCAACTCAACTTCCAGGACATTGATGCCCGACATTTCGCGCCGCTTCTTCCGATGAAGATGCGCAGCGGCGGTCGATACAGCGGGCGACTGGTGATTCAGCCCACGACGGACAAACGTGCCCCCGCCTCCCATGAGGCGCGACTCCAACTCCAAGGCGTCGATGGCCACCTCAACGACATGGGCCTCAAGAGCCTCGCCGCGGCCGTTTACTATGACAATCACAGATTCGTGCTTCACGAAACCCGCCTCGAAATCGCGGGAGGAGAGTTGCAAGTCTGGGGCCGACTGACACGGCGGCAAGACGGCTGGTTTGTGTACCTGCGAACCGAGGCCCAAGACTTGGAGCTTGCCCAACTGGTGTCGCTGGCCACAGTCGCGACGGCCAAGGGAGAGCACCCGCCGCTGCGTGGGAACCTTTCGGGAACCGTGCGTTTCTTTGGGCCGCTGGATGACTGGACCCGCGCTTCGGGCGCGGGAAGTTTCACGCTGGCCCGCGCCGACTTGGCGCGACTGCCGCTCTTTGATGGGCTTTACAACCTGCTGAACCTGCGGCGGGACAACCAGGATCCCGACGGCTCCGGCCAAGCCGCGTTGCGCCTCGAAGGGAAGCGGTTGACATTGACCAACGCCCAATACCAGAATCGCGGCACTTCGATGAACCTCCTGCTCCGCATCGAGGACCTGACCCGCGGCGGGCAAAGCCCCATCCAAGGTTTCGCCGTGGCCGACACCAACCCGCTGCCCAACCTGCCCTTTGTCCAGGATTTCGTCGATGCCTTGGTTTCCTACCAGGGTGACGTCACCTCCGCCCGCATTGATGGCACCCTCGACAGCCCGCAAATAAAGGTTCTGCCACTGCGCCTGCTAAGGGACTTGGGCCTGGGGCAAAAGGCTCGAGACCGATAGCGCCAAGTCGGTGCGACGGGAAACGACAAAGCCACCTGCCGGAATCGAACCGGCAACCTGCGCTTTACAAAAGCGCTGCTCTGCCAATTGAGCTAAGGTGGCATCGAACCATCAATCGTGGCATGATAACCCATGCCCGAGGGCCAAACAATCCTTCCTTGGGCATGGCGTCGCCTTGTCGCCTTGTGGCCTTGGTCAAGGTCGGGCCGAGTGTATTTTGGCTTCCAGAAGAAAAAGGGGACATCCACAATTTCTCGTTGCACCGGGAAGATTCGAATGACAACGTCGTGGAAATTGTGGATGTCCCCTTTTTCGGATCAAGTGACGCAAAGACGCCCGCGCGGGTGTGATTCGATCAAGGGGCTTTCATGGACGTGATGTTACCGGCCATCCTCTGTCTGACGTGTCTGTGTCTGTTGGCTTGTGCTGGCGATGATTGGCAACGTCAGGCGCTGTCGGGCATCGAGGCGCATCGCAAGGCGGACTTTGTCATCCGGGTGGTCGATGAGGCCAATCGTCCCGTGCCCGATGCGGAGGTGGACATCGCCATGTTCCGCCACGCTTTCACCTTCGGCACGGCTGTCAATGAACCCGGTCTGTTGCGCGGGGCGACGGAAACGGACGATCCCTACGGGCGTGAAATTCGTCGCTTGTTTAACAGCGGGACCTTGGAGAACTTTCACAAGTGGCGGTACCAGGAGACGCCGGAGAAGCAGCGCCAGGCCGATGAGGTGGTTGCGTGGTTGGTGGCCAACGGCTTGCGTGTGCGCGGGCACACGTTGATCTGGACGACGTTCAAATACGGTGCCATGCCCAAGGATGTGCATCAGGCTTTGGAGGCCGACGACGCGGCAAAATTCCCCGAGGTGCGGCAAAGGGCTTTGGAGCATGTGCGGGCGGTGGTGAAGCGTTATGCCGGCGTGGTGGCGGTGTGGGATGTGGTCAATGAAAATGTGGTTGAGCACGAGTTGGTCAAGCGTCTGACGCCGGGGGTGGCGCACGCGGAGTCGCCGTTGCTGGCCGAGTGGTTTGAGGCCGCCCACGCCGAGGGGCCCCAGACGCACTTGGTGCTCAACGATTTCAATTTGCTAGTGGGGGATTTCAAGGATCACAAGGATGATTTTGAGCGTGCGGCCCGGTACCTGTTGAAGCATCAGGCTCCGCTGCACGGGCTGGGGATGCAGTCGCACTTTCACAATTCGGAACTTCGCCGCTCGCCGCAGCAATTGCGGGCGACGCTGGATCGTTTCGCCGAATTGGGGCTGTCGATTTCGATCACGGAGTTCGACATGTTCGGCAAGGGCTGGGGTGAGACGCCCGCGGCGCGTGAAGCGGTTCAGGCCGAGGTGTTGCGTGAGTTTTTCATGGTGTGTTTCAGTCACCCGGCCGTGGACGGGATCACGATGTGGGGCTTCTGGGATGGCGCTCATTGGGGCAACGAGGCCCCGCTTTTTCGCAAGGACTGGACGCCCAAGCCGGCCTTGGCGGTGTACGAATCGCTGGTGCTTGACCAGTGGCGCACGCGCTTGACCGCCCGCAGCGACGCCAAGGGTGAAATCCGCTTCCGCGGGTTCAAGGGTGATTACCGATTGGTGGTTCAGGGGCTTGATGGGACGACCACGCTAGCCATCGAAGCGCATCTGGTGGCGAATGGCGATTCGGCGCAAGTGCTGGTGATGTCGCCGACCGGGAAGTGAAAAAGCCACCTGTGGGACTTGAACCCACGACCTATGCTTTACGAAAGCATTGCTCTACCGCTGAGCTAAGGTGGCAAAAGCCTTATTTACAAGCACTTACAGTTATTTTACACGTACCCGATTCGCTCATTTTTGGGCTTAAAATTGGGTACCATTCGAACAATAATCGGCTCATTGCGTGTTACGTTGGCGAAACCGATTATCGCTTGGATTGCAAAGTATATCGCAACTCCCACGCCTCGCAAAGTGATGCTGCGGCAGGTTCCACCCTGAGAGCTTGCATCATCGCGTTGTCGCTGTGCAACCTTGGTGCGTCACAACTCGCAGCGTCCTTCGGGGTCCAAGTGGTGGACGATTTCCAACATGCGGCAATAGTTTTCGTATTGGACGTAGTAGGGCACGGTGTTGCTCACGCCGGGCATGTAGCCGCCGGGGTAGGGGCTGGCCGGGTCTTTGCCAAAGTGCAATCGGTCCAGTCGCTCGTGGACGTGGGCTTCGACCTGCTGGAGCGTTCCTCGTGAAAGCAGGTCAAGGTCGATGTTGCCCATCAGGCAGAACTTTTTGGGCCAGCGTTGCTTGATGACCAGCGGGTCCATGCTCTTGGGTTCAAGGGGTTGGATGCCGTTGACCCCGATTCGCGCCAGGTTGTCAAACACATCGTAGAGTCGGCCATCGGTGTGATAGACGAGCGGAGCGTTGAACGGCTGGCCGATCTTGGCGAATTGCTCGATCCAAGGGAAAAGTGTTTGGGCGAAGAAGTCCGGGCCTAGCATGAGGCCCTCGGTATAGGCGATGTCGTCGCTGTAAAACATCATGCCCAGCTTGTCGCCAACAATTTCCACCCCCGCCTGGGCGATGTTCATCATCGCCCGCGCCAGGGAATCCATCACCATTTGCACAAACTCCGGTTGCTCCAAGCTGGCCAGGCAGAGGTTGGTGAATCCCAGCATTTCCCAGGCATAGGTGAAGATGTCGGCGCAGTGGAGACAGATTTTCATGCCATCGGGGAGATGCTTGGCGGCGTCGGCCATCCAATCGAGGCGGTCTTGAGCAAGGGTCAAATCGCCGTCGGCGACATCCTGCCAACTCCAACGTTGGGAGTGGAAGTGCTCGGCACTTTCGATGATGCCGATCTCGGAACTGTGGGAAGCGGCATTTCCTTGAAGGGCGCGGGTGTGGGCTTCACGCTCAACTTGCGGAATGAAGAGGGGGCAATGGACGTAGTCGTACCCCGCCAATCGCCAGAACTCCACATCATCGGCGGGCGTCACGCAGGGCCTGCCCAACAGGCGTGACTTGTGACTCTCGGCGACGTGAAAATCAAAGATCGGCGGCCGCAGATAAAACTTGCGGAGCAAAAGCGTATCGAGAAAGCGGGAAAAGTCGGGGTGCGGCGCGATGTTTGGCATCAAGGGAATATATCATCGGCGAGCATGGCGCACCGTGGAAGCCGCCGCAATGGCACCTTTGATTGCGCATGAAAATGAAACCACCGGTGGCGGCTTCGATTAAACTGGACCGCCACGATTCTTTCTTCACGAAAACAAACCATGAACCAATCCACCCGCACGCAAGCCACCGCCCAGCCGCGCAACATTCTTTTCATCTGCACCGATCAGCAGCGC
>JBBRGB010000162.1:0-7970 GCA_038241095.1 Phycisphaerales bacterium | reverse complement strand
GACGAAGGCGTCATCGCCAAGCGGTCGAGACGATCCTGGGGGATGTCCTGCAACTCGATGTATTGATCCTTGACGATGCCCGAAACGGCGTGGAGGGCACCGAGAACTTTGCCGATGCCCTTGGCGCCGCGCAGGCCTTCGATGACGCCGACGAGGGAGGAATTAATGACGACGGTAGGCCCGCCGGACTGACCGACGACGACGTTGCCGGGGATGATTTTGGCTGCATTGGCCATGGGGGGTGTGATCCTTGGATTGAGGGTGTGCGTGGGTGGGGAGAGTTACGCGGGGTTGGGGGTGCGTATTTTATGATTTGTCGCCGAAGCCGCAAATCGCTTGTTCATTCCGCAAAGGCCGCTTCGGGCAGGGTCAGGCTCTCGACCCGTGACGAGGCCACCGGGGTCGGCGGAGCACCTTGGAAGGCGGGGGAAAGCAGGTAGCCTCCCAAGACGATCACGCGATGACCTTCGCCCACCGCCACCGCGTCGTCATGCGGCTGCGACAGCGCCGGCAGGCCAAAGACCTTGAGCTTGCGGCGATCCAGCAGCCGCGCCACATCCCACTCCGTGTCGTGGCCGCCTTGCTGCGACTCGCCGCCGACCAGTACTACCCAGCGACCCAGTTGCCCCAAGGCCGCATCGGCCTGCCCGCCGTGGATGAGCAAGGGTGGCCCAGCCACGAGACGGCTCTTCGCGTTGCCTGCCCCATCCGCCATGGCACGTTTGTCCGTCCGATCACCGTCCACCGTCAGCAGCCACGTCTCCTCCACCGTGTCGCCGGTCTTGGAATTCTGTCCACCCAGCACCCACACCCGGCCATCTTCCGTCAGCGCCACCCGCAAGTCATCGCGCGGGCCCGGCAGATGCGGGCTTAACAACATGCTTCGACCAGCGGACACATCGACGACCTCGAAGCTGTCCCGATCCAACCCTCCGGCCACCAGCACGCGACCATCGGGCAAGACCACCGAGGCGTGCGCCTGCCGCTTCTGTCGCAGTGAAATGTGTTGCGTCCACTTGTTGCCAACCGGATCGAAGATCGAAGCCCGCGAACCGCCGATGAAGATGGCCCGGCCATCGGGCAATAGGTGGGCCGTGGGTTGCGCCACCGGTTCGGGGAGATCGGGCAGTGCTGTGACCTTCCATGAGGGCGGCTCATGGTCGGCGGTCGCGTCACGGGCCGCGTCATTGGCGTTGGGGTTGGGTGGGGAGGGTGGCGTCAGCAGTTCCGCGCTGGCCAGGGGCGTCAGCTTCGCTGGCAGTTGCCCGCTCTGCCCGCCGGCGATCAGCACCCTTCCATCGGCCAGTGTCACTTGGGCATGAAACGCCCGCCCTCGCGACAGTTTCAGCGGTTGCGACCACGACTCGGCATCCAAGTCCAGCATCTGCGCCACGTCACTGGTGACGCCGCTCTGCTCGATGCCGCCGGTGATGACCACGCTCCGCCCGGAAACGCCCGCCGCATGGTCAAAAACTCCCACGGGCAAGTCCGCCAATCGCCGCCAAGCCAGCGCGGGGGTGGCTTCCCCTACCGTCATTGCCGACAGTGTTGCGCATGTCAGCACGACACAGGCAAGCAAGGCACAACCAACGGCACGCATCAGAGTCATGGGAGCATTGTAAGGCCATGAGCCGCGCACGAAGTAAGCGGATTCCGTCGACTTTGGCGCGGGGCAATTGTCCGCTCCCTCACGGTCGCGGCTCGCGGGGCGGCGTCATTGTCGTACCTGCGTTTGCCCTGAGCGGGGGTGAGATGGAGACGTCAGAACAGAAAGATGATTGTCAATGGCTGGGACCGGGCTCGAACCGGTGACCTCGGCATTTTCAGTGCCACGCTCTACCAACTGAGCTACCCAGCCGGGCGGACTCAAGAACCACAATTTACGCTTCGCCGCCGGTCTGTCAAATCGCCGCAGGTCGGACAAGGCACCGCGGGCTTACGCCCGTCGGCTCCGACAAGGCAACCGCGGTCGCGCGGGACGGGGAGCCGGGTACAATTCGACCCGTGCTGCGCGAACTGCATATTGCCAACTTGGCGGTCATCGAGGACATGACCATCGCCTTTACCCAGGGCTTGAACTGCTTCACCGGCCAGACCGGCGCGGGCAAGAGCCTGATTCTCGGCGCGCTGGAAGTCCTCTTGGGCCTGCGCACCGGGCCGCTGGCGGAGATGATTCGACCCGGCGCTGCCGAGGCGCGGGTCAGCGGCGTGTTTGAGTTGCATGATGACTGGCTCATCGGGCAGATCGCCCAAGCGGCGGACTTGAGCGTTGATGACGCGGCAGGTGGGGAACTGCTCATCACCCGCAAGGTTTTCGCCTCCGGCCGCAGCAGCGCCTCGATCAACGGCCAGCCCGCCACCGCCCCCATGCTCCGCAACGTCGCCGAACTGCTCGTCGATGTGCATGGCCAGCACGATCACCAGTACCTGCTCAAACCCTCAAACCAACTGCTGATCCTCGACGCCTTCGGGCAAACGATGGCGCCGCGGCAGCGATACGGCGAGTCCTACGCGACCCTGCGCCAGTTGCGGCAAACGCATCACGACCTGACCGTCTCGCGCTCGCTGCGACGACAGCAGTTGGAGCTTTACGAGTTCCAAGCGCATGAGATTGACGCCGCGGATGTCGCCGCCGGGGAGTTTGAGACGTTGCGGAGCCGACACACGCTGCTGACCAACGTGCAGCGGATCAAGCGTGACGCCGGCGCGGCCCACGGGGCGCTCTACGAAGCCGAGGGCGCGGTCGTTGAGCGGCTCCACGCCATCACCCATGTGCTCACCGAACTGGCGGAACTGGACGCGGGGTTGAAGGATTTGGCCGAGCAGGTGCGAAGCTCGACGCTGATGTTGCAGGAGGCATCGTATGAGTTGAGTCGTCACGTTGAGCGGCTGGACTTGGACCCCGGTGAACTGGCGGAGATCGAGTCGCGGCTCAACACGCTCAACCGCATGGCGGCCAAGTACGCCCAGGGCGCGGTGCCCGGCGATGATCCGCTGGCGGTGGTGCTGGCCTATCGCCAAGAGATCGGCAGGCTCATCGAGGAGTTGCGCGGGCAGGATCAGGACTTGGGCCGCTTGGAAAAAGAGATGCGGAAACTGGAAACGACCTTGGCGGAAGTGGGCGGCGAACTGACGGCCAAGCGCAAAGAAGCGGCGGGACGGTTGCGGCCACGGGTCGAGGCGCAGTTAAAGGAACTGGGCATGACCGAGGCGGCTTTCGAGGTGTCGTTTGACGAGCATGAAGCCGACGCCGCGGGTGGGACGGGCGGCAACGGGAACGCTGATAACACGGACGATCATACGGATGCGTCCGCGCTGACGGGGCCGTTGGCCGGGATCGGCCCCAGCGGCGCGGATCGCATCGAGATGATGGTACGCACCAACCCCGGCCAGCCGGCGCGGCCGCTGCGGCGCATCGCCTCGGGCGGTGAAATGTCACGCATCATGCTGGCGCTCAAATCAATCCTCGCCCAGAGCGACCGTGTTAGCGTGCTGGTCTTTGATGAGATCGACGCCAACATTGGCGGGCGCATGGGCACGGTCATCGGACAGAAGCTGCGGCAACTGGCGCGGGGTGGCGTCATCGATGAGCCGGAAGTTGTCAAAACCGCCACCAAGGCTCGCAAGGGAAAGTCGCCAAGCAAGCGTGCCGAGGCTGGCCCGTCCCAAGAGCTGCGGCATCAAGTTTTGTGCATCACGCACTTGCCGCAGATCGCCGCCTTCGCCGACCGCCACTTCCGCATCGCCAAGGAGGTCGTGGGCAAAGGGGCGGACAAGGAAACCCGCACCACGGTAACGGTGCTGGCCGACGCGGCGCGGGTGGATGAACTGGCGGAAATGCTGGCGGGCAAAAACGTCACCGCCACCACACGCCAACAGGTCGGCGAACTGCTGGCCACCGCCAACGACCAACCCCGCGTCGCCAACACCGACGACCATCGTTAGTCTGCTACAGTTGTCACCCACTGCGGAGAATCCATCATGCGCGTGCTTTACATCGGCGGAACCGGCGAGATTTCCTACTCCTGCGTGCAGGCCGGCGTGGCGGCGGGCCACGAGGTCGCCGTCTTTAATCGCGGACGCAACCAGGAGCCGCTGCCCGACACCGTCGATCGCATCACCGGCGACCTGACCGATGACGCCGGCTACCGCGCCCTGGGCCGGCAGCACTGGGACGTCGTCTGCCAGTTCAGGGCCTTTGACCTCAAAACCATCGAGCGTGACATCGAAGTCTTCGGCGGTCACTGCGGGCAGTACGTTTTCATCAGTTCCGCCTCCGCCTACCAGAAGCCGCCGCAAAAGGCCGTCATCACCGAGCAGACCCCGCTGGACAACCCCTTCTGGCCTTACAGCGACGCCAAGCGACGCATGGAAGAGCGGCTGCTCTTGGCGCACGCCCAAGGCACGCTGCCGTTGACCATTGTCCGTCCGAGTCACACCTATCGCCGCAACTTCCCCGGCACGGTCGTCGGGGGCGATCACCTAGCCTGGCGGATGCTCCAAGGCCAGCCCATCGTGGTGCATGGCGATGGCACGAGCTTGTGGGTGGTGACCCATGCCGAGGATTTTGCCGTGCCGTTTGTGCGCCTGCTGGGCAACCCGCGGGCCTTGGGCCAGGCCTTTCACATCACCAGCGATGACACCTGGAGTTGGAATCAGATTGTCCAAGCGATGGCCGCGGCCTTGGAGACGGAGGCGAAGTTGGTGCACGTGCCCACGGACACGTTGTTGCGGTTCAAACCCGATTGGGCCGGGCCACTCTGGGGCGACAAGAGCCACTCGGTGATCTTCGACAACAGCAAGGTCAAGAGCGTGGCGGGCGATTGGAAATGCAAGGTGCCGATGCCCGAAGGGATGAAGCGCATCGCGGCCCTGTTCCGTGGGCGGGAGGCGGCGTATCAACCCGATGAAAAGGTTCACACCCTGCTCGACGCCATCATCGCCGGGCAAGGGGCCGTGGGAAATATTTAGCCTCGGCGGCTTTGGCCGGGGGCTAAATATCAGACGCCGCCCTATCATTTTCGCATGATTGTTTACGCCTGCCCGGACTTGTTTTTTGCTTCCAAGATTCGCGCCACGGCCGAGGCGATGAAGATCGCCAGTCGGCCCGCCCGCGATGGCGAGGCGTTGCGCAAGCGACTTGAAATGATCGACGATGGCCGGCTCAACGAAGCGGTCACCGGCGTCATCGTGGACCTGGGACTTGGCGAGGATGGCCTGTCGCTGGTGCGGCAGGCAAAAGCGCACGACGCGACTTTGCCGGTGGTGGCCTACGGCTCGCACGTGGCAACGGAATTGCTTGGGCAGGCCCGCGCCGCGGGGGCCGACTTCGTCATGGCCAACAGCCAGTTCACCGCCAATCTCCAAGCGATTCTCCAACGATTGCGGTGACGAAAGAAAAAGTGACATTCACACTTTGTGTCAAACCTTGGGTCGGGTGATGTCACCCACACCAACCCCGCGGAACCTCGGCTTGCATCGTCCAGCGCCGGCGATTACAACCTCGCCATGCAAAGAATCATCGTCACCGGCGGCGCGGGCTTCGTGGGTTCCAACCTCGTCTCCGCGCTCCTCGAAGAAAATCCCAACCGCGAAGTCATGGTCATCGACGACTTCCGCAGTGGAACCTTTGCCAACCTCTCCTCCGAAGGCCAACGACCCTTTTCCTTCACCGGCGAAGTCATTCCCTACGACATGGGCAAAACCAACATCTATGAAGTGCTCGGCGACTTGGAACCCGACACCATCTTTCACCTCGCGTCGATCACCGACACCACGGTGGACGACCAGGCCCAGATGATCCGCGACAACGTATCCCCCTTCCTCGACATGCTCAATTACGTCGAGGCCAACCAGGACGTGAAACTGATCTGGGCCAGCAGCGCCGCGGTTTACGGCACCCAGGCCAACGGTGCCACAGCTGCCCGCCGGCCCTTCCAACTCGGCGACGCGGGCCGACCCGCCAACGTGTACGGCTTCTCCAAGTGGCTCATGGAAAACCACGCCCGAACGGTCATGCGCGAAGTCCCAGATGCCCAGATCGTCGGCCTGCGCTACTTCAACGTCTTTGGCCCCGGCGAGGGCCACAAGCAACACATGGCCAGCATGATTTATCGCCTGGCACAACAAATGATCGACGGCCAGAGGCCACGCATCTTCCGCGGCGGCGACCAGGCACGCGACCACGTGTACGTCGGCGACGTCGTTGAGGCCACCCTGGCCGGGGCGCACCGCAAGGCAAAGAGCGGCATCTACAACGTCGGCAGCGGCAAGACCACCAGCTTCAACCAGATCGTCACCGCCATCAACCAAGCCCTGGGCACCGATCTCCAACCCGAATACATCGACAACCCCTACCGCTTTTATCAGGACTACACCTGCGCCGACCTGAGCGCCACCACGGAAAACCTCAAGTGGCAACCCCGCCACGACCCCGTGCCCACCATGATCGAGTACGTCAAATCACTGGCCCAATCCCACTGAACTGATCCCACGAAACACCCCCCCTTTTTCACTCGCGTCTCCCCCCACGCTTGCGGTTTAGCGCTCCCCCCCAACCATCCCACGGAAGAACCCGCTCAAAGCCGCGGCTTCATCCGTGGGCTTGCATTACGTATCACCCCCTCACCCTGTCACCTTGTCATCCTCACCCGCCCCATTTCCGCCAAACATCCAGAATCAACTCATAGCGCCGCAGCGGCATCCCGGTATAGATGCAGTTGCTGGTGCAGAAGATATACCCCCCGCCCGGCGAACCGTGTTGCAGCGCATAGCGCGCCGAGGCAATCACCTCCTGGTCCGTGCCCGTGTCCATCAAGGCGCAGTTGACATTGCCGCACAGCGCCACGCGGTGGCCGCAGAGCTTCTTGATCTCCGCGATGTCAATGCCCCCCTGCGGATCGAGTGAATGCAGGGCGTGCGGATTGGCCTCCACCAGTTGATCCAAGATCGGCATGATGTTGCCATCGGTGTGCTTGATGACGTAATAGCCCATGTCGCGGTAGCCGGCGATGAGCTTGGCCAGGTAGGGCGTGACGAACTCGCCGAACTGCCCCGGCGAAAGGAACGGCCCGGAGTTGAAGCAGTAGTCACTGCACAGGGCAAAGCCATCGAGCTTGCAGCGGTCTTTGAGCTGCTCGGCGAGGTGCAACATGTCCGCCACCCGCCGCGCCGCCTCCTCATGCACCTTCTCAGGCTCATCCGCCAGGCGATAGACAAAATCGGTCATGGTGCGGCCGTTGGGAATGCTAAACGTGGCGTCCCCGTGCAGCATCAGAAAATAGCGGTCGCCCGACTTCTCCCGAATCAAGTCGATGAGGCGGACGGTTTCATCCAAGCCGGTGGGATTGGGATGCAGCAGCATCGCGTTCCAGTCGTAACGCTCGGCTATGGCCACATACAGATCAGCCTGATCCTGAAGATGAAGTTCCCGTTCCAGCGGCTGCATCTGATCCCACTGCCGATAGGCCCGCTGCGAAAAATGCACCCGTCCAAACGCCTCCATCGTGAGGAAAAAGACCAACTCGAAATGTGGAATGCGACCCCTGGCGGGCCGGCGTTCCAAGGCGTCGATGAACAACTGTCGTGGCGTATCGGTCGTGGGGCAAGGCGTGGGTGTGCAAGTCATGGGCAACAGTTTACCCACGCCCGCAACCCGCCCCAGCGCCGCTTCATTAGTGGCGTTCTCAAATCATGCTTGCGGCTTAGCGTCATCCCCTCGACCTCCGCCCATCCCCGACCCTGTAAACCAAAATGCTAAGATGGACAGACACAAACCCGGGTTCCGTAATCACGGGCCCAACCCCCGGTGGGGTGGCAGAGTGGTCGAATGCAGCGGTCTTGAAAACCGCCGTGGCCTTCGGGTCACCGTGGGTTCGAATCCCACCCCCACCGCTTGCAACGCTTCGCACCGTTGCGGACATCACGCGGAAGTCCCTTGTGATGAGGGGAACGTTGTGGGAACATTTCGC
>JBBRGB010000161.1:0-7991 GCA_038241095.1 Phycisphaerales bacterium | reverse complement strand
CAGAGCCACGCGCAGTTGCCCTTGTGTCTGTATCAGATTCAGACCAAGTTCCGCGACGAGTTTCGGCCACGGTTCGGCGTGTTGCGCAGCCGGGAGTTTCAGATGAAGGACGCCTACTCGTTTCACCTTTCACTCGAAGGCGAAGGCGGGTTGGACGCCATGTATCAGAAGCAGTTTGACGCCTACTGCCGCATTTTCGAGCGATGTGGGCTGCCTTATCGCGTGGTCGAAGCCGAGAGCGGCCCGATCGGGGGCAGCGGCAGCCACGAGTTCATGGTGCCCTCGCCCACGGGTGAGGATACGATTCTGGTCAGCGACAAGGGCAACTATGCCGCCAACGTGGAGAAGTGCGAGACGGGCCCCCGGCAGGTGGGGGAGAGTTTCCGCCCGTTTGTCGAAGGCCACGGAACGGAGTCCGTGGGCGGCACAGGCTTTGTTCCCGCGCAGGAGCCGAAAGGCGCACTCGAAAAAATTCAGACCCCCGACTGTTCGAGCATCGAGGATGTGGCGGCTTTCTTCAAGAAAAACTTGGGAACGAAGCTCAAGCCCGCCAACATGCTAAAGACGCTGGTCTACGAGGTTGCCTACATCACAAATCCTCAACTCGATGCGCCGAGTACCGTGATGCGTGAATCCGGCAAGCTAATCGCTTCGACGGATGCGTTTTACATACAGACCGTGGTGGTCGTGGTGCGCGGCGATCACGATGTCAACGAAGGCAAACTCCGCAGGGCTCTTACAGAAAGTGGCGCGCGTGACTTCCAACTGCACCTTAAGGACGTCGGCAGGGCCAGTAGCGAAGGATTTGCGGTTGGTTTTGTGGGGCCCAACGCCGTTCTTGGGAAAGCAAACGACGTAGTGCTCTTCATTGATCCCGACGCCGCCATCGATCAGTTCTGGGTCACCGGTGCCAACGAGGCTGATCACCATGTCAAACACTTCCATTGGAAGCGCGATTTGCTCGATCACATCGACACGACGCGGGTGAAAATCGCCGACATTCGCAACGCCGCGGCGGGTGATCCTTCGCCCAAGAACGACGGCGGTGTGCTGCAAGTGCAAAAGGGCATCGAGATCGGCCACGTTTTCAAGCTCGGCTCGAAATACACCGAGGCCCTGGAGGTCAAGGTGCTCAACGAGAAAAACGAGCGCGTGGCCATGCTCATGGGCTGCTACGGCATCGGCGTCAACCGCATCTTGGCCTCGGCCATCGAACGCGACGGCGGGCACGATGAAAACGGCGTCATCTGGCCGGCGTCGATCGCGCCGTACCAAGTCTGCATCACCCCCATTCGCTACGAGGGCCAGGCCCGCGAAGTGGCACTGAAACTCGCAAGCGAGCTGGAGGTCCGTTCTTCCAAGACCGGCGGGGCCATCGATGTCCTGATCGACAACCGCGACGAGCGCCCGGGCGTGAAGTTCAAGGACGCCGACCTCGTGGGCTTCCCTCTGCGCATCACCTTGGGCGACAAGGCCCTGACCACCGGGCAGGTGGAGATCAAGGCCCGCAACGGCAGCAACGGTGAAAAGGGCGAACTCGTCGCCATCGAAGCCGCGGCCGATCGCATCGTCGAACTGCTCAACGGGCTTTGATCAGCAAATAAAAGTTTGAATGAAATGCAAGCCCACGGATGCCGTCGCTCTGGGCGGCTTCCGTGGGATCAGTGAAGAGGCGGCGCACGAGCCATCCCGTGGTGATCCCACAGAAGAGCCGCTCCGAGCCGCGGCTCATCTGTGGGCTTGCGGGGGTTCATCCGTGGGCTTGGGTGATTTCATCCACGGACTTGCCGGGCAACTCGACGCTCCAGTCGAACGTACCGGTGACGGTGGCGGGGGCTTGCCCGGGAACATTTGCCGTCGCTTCGATGCCGGGCGGAAGGGATAGCGTCCCGCCGGCGTGGTCACCGGTGCGTTGCCAAGCGACGGTGATTGGGCCGTGGGGTGTGGGAAGGCGGAGATTCACACGGGTGGCCTGGGTTGCGGTGAGTAGCGGCTCGAAGCTCACGCGCGACCAGCCCGGAGCGAGGCGGGTGACGCCGCCGAGGATTTGCGCCAAGTGGTAGATCGGATGGGCGGACCAGGCGTGGGTGCAGGACCCATGCCCCAGTTGGACGTTGAATTGCTCGAAGGTTCCGCCGAAGGGGATCATGACTTGCCAATGCTTGACCAAGTGATCGAGGACCGCTTGCGCCTGGCCCAGTTGTTGCGCCGCGGTGTAAACGTAGGTGACCCAGTAGGACGATGGATTGGCCCCGTCTTGGGTTTGGCCGCGCAGGTAGGGCAGGATTCGTTGGGCCAGCATGTCTTGTTGCCGCTGGGGGCGCAGCCCGCAGAGCACGGCCAGCGTTTGGTTATGCACTGAGTATTGTTCGATGGGCTTCCCGGCATCATCCAGCCCATCCCGGTAGAGGCCGGCCTTCTCGTTCCACAACAAGGCATCCACGGCCTTGAGCGTTTGGCGGCGCAACGCCCCGTAGCGCCGGGCATCGTCGGGCAAGCCCGCGGCCTGGGCCAACTCCGCCAGGCGCTCAAGCGCCTGCAGGTACCAGAGGTTCAGCAAGGTGGGCGTGCCTTGGCGCGGGAGTTTGTCCGCCCAGTCCAAAAACAGCCAGTAGCGGGGGTCGTATCGCAGCAGTCCGTTCTCGCCGACGCCTTCTCCCACGGTGGTGAAGTAGCCCAGCATCCGTTGGAGCCGGTCGCGTTGCTCGAGGTACATCGTCGGCTCGCCGGTCTGGGCGTAATCGTCGTAAAGGGTGAGCATCCAGATCAGGGAGAAGTCGGGCAGGACGCAACCGTGGGCGATGGTCGGCGCGTGGCCGTAGGACAGGCCGTTGGGCAGTTCCTGATCGGGGTCGCCGATCTGGCGGATGCCCCGCCGCAGGAGGCGTGGGTCGTTGGCCAAGTGGAATGTGTTGGCGGTCGTCACCCGTGCATCGCCCCACCACTGGGCCTGCTCACGCCAAGGCGTATCAACGTAGGAATCCAACATGCACACCCGCTGAGCCCGCACACAGATGCGGTGGATGTCGTTGATCGTCTGGTTGTCGGTCTCGAAGCGGCCTTCGACTTGCAGCGGATACACCGTCTCGCGCACCGCCAGCCTCAGCGTCATCGGTTTCGCTTCGCCACGCACAACCACGACGGCGTAGCGGTGGCCGATGATCTGGAAGGCCTCGAAGCGGTCTTGGCCTTGTTCCCCCGCCAGGGTCAGTCGCATCGCCAAGCCGACGATGCAGTGGTTGTCCGCCGGGCCCACGATCACCGGGGTGCCATCGTCCTTGATCGCTTCGCAGAACAGGACGTCCACGCGCTGGCCCGCCGTTGCTCCCTGGATTTCCAGCAACGGTGTGCCGACCGTCGGCTGGCCCATGTCCACGCTCACCGCGTAAAACCGCTGGGCTTTCACCGCCGGGGTATGCAACACCAAGGCGTCGCCGACTGTTGCGGCGGGCGTGGCCGAGGTCCAACACAACCCTTCCACTTCGCGCAGGTATTGGGCGGTGGGGTGTTTTTTCACAAAAGGTTCGAGGCCTTGCGCCTCATCGCCCTGCACATCGAAACACGCCTCCCGGTAGGCCATCACGGTGTCGGTCAGCATCGGCAACCCGCGCGGCTCCAAGGCGTGCCAAGGCGGAGCGCCCATCGGCCGAGACGTCCGCGGCGTGCCCCAGCCCGTTGAGTCGAAGGCCGAGTCGGTGATCCATCGCCGGTCATCGCTCCGCAAATCAACGTGCTCCTGCCAACTCAACTGCAACGACAGCTCCGGCGTATCCACCGCATGACTGGGGTCAATCCGGCAACGCCAAGTCGCGTTGGTCGTCAAGAGTTCGGCCCACGCATCATCCTCCGGCCAAATCAGCAGCCCCGCCGCCTTGTGATGCTGGTATTGAAACGTCCCGACCCCAGGATTATGCGCCAGCACGCTCAACGCATTGGCCCCCACCACCAGGAAGGGCGCCAGGTCAATCGTGTCGTAAGGCCAGTGCGAAGCGTACCCCCGCGCCGGCCCGCGCGCCACATACCGCCCGTTGACCCACAACTGATATTGTTGATCCGCGGTGATGTGAATCACCAACCGCTCGGGAATCTTTTCAACCTGAAATTCCCGGCGGTACTGCGCGTAGCGGTTGAGCAGCCGCTCGGGATGCTCCGGCCAAATCCACCATGCCTTGCTGTTCATCGGTCAATCCCATTCGAGTTCACTGTCAAAGTCGGGACCATGCATCCAAGCATTTGCACTCCAACTCCGCCAAGCCTTGGCATGATTGATGGATGGAATCAGAAATGAATCATCCGCCCTTGCGTACCCAGGGCGGCTTCGTGCAACGCTTCGGAGAGCGTGGGATGGGCGTGCATGGTGGCGATGATTTCATCGGTGGTCGCTTCGAGCCGCTTGGCCAGGCCCATTTCCGCAAGCAACTCCGTGACGTGTTCACCGATTAAGTGCGCCCCCAGCAGTTCGCCGGTCTTGGCGTCGCTGATGAGCTTCACAAAGCCTTCGGTGTTGCCCAGGGCGCGGGCCTTGCCGCTGGCCATGAAGGGGAACTTGCCGACCTTGAAATCGAGGCCCTTTTCCTTGCAGGCCTGCTCGGTGAGGCCGAGGCTGGCGACTTGGGGCAGGCAGTAGGTGCAGCCGGGGATGGCGCTGTAGTCGATGTCGTCGGCGTGGTGGCCGGCGATGCGTTCGACGCAGACGATGGCCTCCTCGCTGGCGACATGCGCCAGCCAGGGCGGGCCGATGACATCGCCCACGGCAAACAATCCCTTGACGTTGGTGGCATAGGTTCGCTTATCGACCTTGATGTGCTGCTTGAAGAGTTCGACTTGGACGCCATCACCAAACAGGCCATCGTACTTGCCTTGCACACCGATGGCGATGAGAACTTTGTCGCCCTTGAGGGTTTCGACTTTCTTCTCATCGTCGCTGGGCGCGATGTCGAGTTCGACGCCCTGCTCCGTCTTGCGCACCGCCAGGGTTTTGTGGCCGGTGCGGATGGTGACGCCCTGCTTCTTGAAACTCTTTTCAATCGCGGCCGAGACTTCGTGATCCTCGATGGGCAGCAGGCGGTCGAGCATTTCGATGACCGTCACCTTGGTGCCAAAAGCGTTGTAGAAATAGGCGAACTCCATGCCGATGGCACCGGCCCCGACGATGAGCAGTTCCTTGGGCTGTTCGGGCAGCGTCATGGCTTCGCGGTAGCCGATGATTTTCTCGCCGTCGAACTCCGCGCCCGGCAGCGAGCGTGCCCCGGCCCCGGTGGCGATGATGATGTGCTTGGCCTCGATGGTCTGGGCCACGTGGTCGGGCTTGTCGTGGACTTCGATTTTGCACTGGCCGGTTTTGTCCGCGCCGCTGACGATGCGGGCGTGGCCCTGGATGTGGGCGACCTTGTTTTTCTTAAACAGCATGGCGATGCCGCGATCCCCGGCGTCGGCGACCTTGCGCGAGCGGGCGATGACCTTGGACCAATCGTGGCTGATCTCCCCGACGTTGATGCCCCAGTCCCCGGCCTCGTGTTTCAAGCGGGCATAAAACTCGGCGCTGGCCAAGAGGGTTTTGGTGGGGATGCAGCCCCAGTTGTTGCAGATGCCGCCCAGGCGGTCGCGTTCGATGCAGGCGACCTTGAGGCCCAGTTGGCCGGCGCGGATGGCACCGACGTACCCCGCCGGCCCGCCGCCGATGATGGCGATGTCGTAGATCGTGTTGTCCTGGGCCATGATGCTCCTTTCGTGGTTCAAGTCCCGGATTTTAGCCGATGGAGGATTGGAGGTTAAACTGGATGGGTCTTGGAGTCTTGAGGGATGCGTCTTAGAGCCATGCAACCTCATCCACGATTCCCTCCTCAAGACTCAAGACTCAAGACTTAGGAACTCAAAATGCCCGGAACCATCAAAGCCGTCGTCAGTGTCATTGGCCGCGACCAGAAAGGCGTCGTGGCGCGCTTCGCCACCCACCTGGCCGAGCGTGGCATCAACATTCTCGACATTCAGCAGCAGGTGGTGCATGGCCGCTTCATCATGGACATGCTCGTCGATCTCGCCGAGATGGGCGTGAGCCTCGATGAACTCATCCCCGGCTTGATCGAGCTGGGCAAGACCATCAACATGGATGTCCGCGTGGCCCTGCACAGCCAGCGCGCCAAGAAGGTCGCCCTCTTGGTGAGCAAGGAGGCCCATTGCCTCGAGCGGCTCATCGAAGACCAGAAGATGGGGCAGTTGCGCTGCGTCGTGGATTGCGTGCTGGGCAATCACCCGGACTTGGAGCCGATCGCCAAGGCCGCGGGATTGCCCTTTGAGTGGATGAGCGCCAAGGACAAGCCCGCCCACTTCGACTGGTTGTTGGGCAAGCTGCGGCAACGCAATGTCGATCTGGTGGTGCTGGCGCGGTACATGCAGATTCTCCCCGGTTCGGTGGTGGCGGCCTTCCCCTACCGCATCATCAACATCCATCCTTCGCTCCTGCCCTTCTTCCCCGGCGCTAATCCATACGACCAGGCGCACAAGGCCGGCGTTCGCGTTTCGGGTTGCACAGCCCACTACGTCACCGAGGCCCTGGACGAAGGCCCGATCATTTTGCAGGATGTCTTCCACATCGCCGTGGGCCAGGACACCGCCGCCGAGGTCAAGCGCAAGGGCCAGGAACTAGAGGCCAAGGTACTCTCGCAGGCGGTGTCGATGCACGTCGATGAGAAGCTGGTGGTGGTGGATGACAAGGTCGTCTTCCGCCCCGGCATCAGCCGCTTCCTCGATGAGGCGTAAACTTACCCCATGGTCGATTTCCTGCTGACCAAGATCATCGCCACCCTTGGCCCGGCCAGCGGGGATGTCGCCACCGTGGTTCGCTTGATCGAGGAAGGGGCCCGCGTCTTTCGCATCAACTTTTCCCACGGCCACGAGGATGACTTCGCCCGCTCCCTGTCACTGGTGCGGGAAGCCTCGCGGCAAACGGGCATCGAGGCGGCGGTGCTGGGCGACCTGTCAGGCCCGAAAATTCGCGTGGGCCAACTCCCCACGGAAGGCATCGAGGTAAGCCCCGGCGACCGCGTGGCTTTCACTGGCGAAGGCCGCGACGCCAAGGCCACCACGCGGGATGAACCCGGCACCGATGCGACTGTGACTGCGACCTTGCCCACCACCCACGCGCAACTGGTCAACGATGTCGAGGTGGGTCATCGCCTCCTGGTCGATGACGGCACCGAGCGCATGCTCGTCGTGGAGCGTCACCTCCATCCACCCGATGGCGGCCCGGCCCGGCTCATCTGCCAGGTCATCGTCGGCGGCGTCATCACCACCGGCAAGGGCGTCAACCTGCCCGACTCGACCTTGAGCATCCCTTCGATGACCCCGCGCGACGAGGACTGCGCCCGCTGGGCCGTGGCAAACCAACTCGACTTCGTGGCGCTCTCCTTCGTCCGCCAGGCCGAGGATGTGCGGCAACTCAAAAGCTTTCTGCGAACGCTCGCCGGCAACGGAGTCAACCTCCCGCCCATCATCGCCAAGATCGAAAAACCCCAAGCGTTGGCGGACTTGGAAGGCATCCTGAGCGTCACCGACGCGGTCATGGTGGCCCGCGGCGACCTGGGCGTGGAAATGGATTTGGCCGAGGTGCCCGCCCTTCAAAAGCGGATCATCAAGCAGGCGCACAGCTTTGGCAGACCCGTCATCGTCGCCACGCAGATGCTTCAAAGCATGATTGAAGATTTCTCCCCCACCCGCGCCGAAGTCAGCGACGTGGCCAACGCCATTTTCGACGGCGCGGATGCCGTGATGCTCTCCGGCGAGACGGCCGTGGGCAACCATCCCGTCCAGGCGGTGCACATGATGGCGCGGATCGCGCGGACGACGGAAAAGGAGATGGCCGGCGACCCGGTTTACAAAGCCCGCGCGCCGATGCGACTGCGCGAGAGCCGCTACCGCACCGCCGCCTTGGCGCACGGCGTCAGTTCAATGGTTTCGGACTTGCAAGCCAAGCTGGTGGTCAACTGGGCCGA
>JBBRGB010000160.1:0-8186 GCA_038241095.1 Phycisphaerales bacterium | reverse complement strand
GAACGTTGAACGTTGAACGCCAACCATGAACCCCCATTCAATTCGCGGACAGGTCGCTGCAACGTAAGGCAGAGTCCTTCCATGGTGGGGATTGAATACCGGAAACACCATGAAATACGACATCAAACGCAGATTGGTTCTACCAAAATAGCAAAGTCATCTAGGAAATCCGGGCTGAGAAGAATCGTCCCAGACGGTACAGGCGGCAAAGGTGAACAGGACCGTTGCCACATCGTGACAAATGTGGTTAACAAGCCTCTTGTTCCCGTCGATTTCTTTGGTGTCCACCCCACACACCACACCAAAATCGCGGGAGTCCACGCGTGCCACAACTGCATCAACCCATTCGCATCGGTGAAATCCTCGTCGAACGCGGCATCCTCTCGGCCCAGCAGGTTTTTGAAATCATGCAGGAGCAGAAGAAACGCGGCCTGCCCTTCGGCGTGCTGGCCGAACGCATGTTCGAGGTCACCGTGGAGACCATCGAGCACGCCTGGATCGACCAGTACAGCCGCCTCACCGGTGAGCTTGACCTGCGCGATGAGCATGTGGACATCCGCGTGCTCAAGCTCATCAATCGTCGCCAGGCCTGGCAGTTTGAGATTCTGCCCCTGCGGATTGAATCGACGGGTGAGCTGCTCATGGCCGCCTCCCGCGCCCGGCTGGCGCGGGCGGTGACTTTCGCCGCCAACCGCCTGCGGCCACTGGTCTATTTCCGCATCGCCAACAGTGATCAACTTCGTTCCTTCCTGCGCAAGCATTACCCCATGCCCGAGATTTCGCAGGAGCTATTACGCCGCGCCCGTGAGTTCGCACGCTCGGCGTGAAGCAGCGTCAGAGCCGAGGGGCGTAAGCCCCCGGACGATCCACCTTGTGCGTACATTGCGGGCGCTGTTCACCATCCACCGCGGGCTTACGCCCGTCGGCTCTGACCGACCAATCCAGCCAAACGGCAAAGCGATAGAATGGCGACTTGACCGTCGGCGTTCGGTTCGCTTTTTGCCTTTGGCTTGTTGTTTTGAAAGGTCTTTCCCACATGGCCCAGTACAACGACGCTTCCCCCCAGCAACTCGGCGGCACCAAACTTGTGGTGGCGGCCTTGGTCATCGCGGTCGTGGCCGTCGTGGCCAACATCATCTACATCAACCGCATCCGCACGGAAAACGCGCGGGACACATTTGATGTTTACGTGCTCAACCAATCCAAGCAGACCGGCGAGAAATTGTCGTGGGACGATGTGCGCAACATCTCGTTGCCCTCGCAGTTCCGCGTCAACTTCAACGCCGCCGGTGCCATGACCCGCGACGACGTGGACAAGAAAATCAAGTTCGAGGAGCCGTTCCAACGCAAGAGCAACCAGAACGAACTGCTCACGTTCAACCTGTTCACGCCGCTGGGTTCGAGCGGGGCCGAGCGGATCACCTCGGGTTATCGCGGCCTGCCTTTGACGATCAAGCAGTTGCCGCCGATTTTGCAGCCTGAGGATCACGTGGACATCGAAGCGCCGTTCCAAGTTCGTGGCCAAGGGACGGTGCTGACGGTTGTTGAAAATGTGCGCGTGGTTTCGGTCGGGCCGTACACCGCGCCGGAAGACATGAGCGGCGGCAGGGCGGTTCGCGCCACGGGGTATCAAACGATCACCATCGAGTTGAAGCCGCTGGAAGCGACGCAGTTGTCAATGGTGGAAAAGGCGGCGACCGGACCGTTTGAACTCCACATTCGCCGCGCTGGCGAGACGAACTTGGTGAAGCTGCCCACGGCGGGGATCAACCCCGAAGTGCTGCGCCTGATTCCCAACGCCCCGCGTTCCATCGGCGTGAATCCGTGATTATTCATTGGTTGAACACGAAGACACGAAGACACGAAGAAGCAAGCCACCAAGAACACCAAAAACACCAAGGAAGGCATTAATTGGCAGGAAGGAAATGATCTTTAGCGGAATCGTCTTGTTGATGACAATCTGATTCCCGCCTTCCTTCGTGTCTTCGTGTCTTCGTGTTCACAACCCAAGAAGTGAGTGGAATGGAATTCTGGCTTTTTGATCACAGCGCCAACGCGCAGCAAACGTTGCAAGTCACCGCCGACCCCATGGTCATCGGGCGGGATGAGACTTGCGACATTGTGCTTAAGAGTCCCTTTGTGGGCCGCAAGCACGCCAAGCTTTACATCAAGGGCAACCAGATGTTTCTGGAGAGCCTGGGGCGTGGCGGGACGCGGGTGGCCAACCGCGAGGTTCAGCCCGGCAAGCCGATGCGGGTGGACTTCGGTGACGAGATTCAGATCGGCCAGTTTTCACTCGCGGCCCTGCGCCCGGGTCGCGCCAAGAGCGCCAGCGATGACCGTTACGAGTTGCAACGCAAACTGGTGACCTTTGAGCAGGAGGTTCACGCCGAGTTGCTCGACCGCATGAACCTGCGGGTCACGGGCCACATCAACAAGGGTGACGCCCATTACATGGGGCAGATTCTGCTGTCCCTGGAGTCGGTGCTGGATCGCCGGGTGGCGGAGATGAGTGAGGACTTGATCGTCCACACGGTCCACACGCATCTGCATCGACTGGTGATCGGCGAAGTGATGCGGCAATGCCAAGGCAAGGTGCAGACCGACTACCAATCCGCCGACCAGCGAGGCTCCGACGCGGCGCGGGAAAAGGCCATTTCCGAAATCGTCACCGGCATCGTGGACATGATGCCGCTGCTCTTTGACCCCACCAGCGTCAACGAGGACCTCACCATCGCCGAGGAGGCGTTTGACGATCTGTTCAAACAGATGTTGCCGAGCATTTCCACGGGCCTGCGGCAATACATCGTTCGCCGGACGGTCGCCAAGGATTTGCAGGACGTGATGTTCGGCTTGGGGCCGCTGCAAGACTTGCTGGATCTGGCCAACGTCAACGAAATCATGGTGGTGGGCAAGGATCACATTTACGTCGAAAAGAACGGCGTGATTCAGCCCACGACCCGCAGCTTTTTTTCCGATGAGGTGCTGTTGTCGATCATCGAGCGCATCCTCACGCCGGTGGGTCGGCGAGTCGATACCAGCAACCCCTTGGTCGATGCCCGCTTGGCCGACGGCTCGCGCGTCAACGCCATCATCAGCCCGCTGTCGCTGGTCGGGCCTTGCCTGACGATTCGCAAGTTCAGTTGGATTCCCTTCACCATCGACGACCTGATCGAGCGCGGCAGTGTGAGCGACACTTGTGCCTCGTTTCTGCAAGGCTGCGTCATCGCGCGGAAGAACATCATCATCAGCGGTGGTACCGGGTCGGGCAAGACCACGCTGCTCAACATTCTTTCCTCCTTCGCCCGGCCTTCGGAGCGCATCATCACCTTGGAGGAGAGCGCCGAGTTGAGGTTGCCACAGCCGCACGTGGTGAGTCTGGAAAGCCGCCCGGCCAACGTGGAAGGGCGGGGGGCGTACACCATTAAGGAACTGGTGCGCAACGCGCTACGAATGAGGCCCGACCGCATCATCGTGGGTGAAGTGCGTGGGCCGGAGGCGCTGGACATGCTCCAGGCGATGAACACGGGCCACGACGGTTCGCTCTCGACGCTGCACGCCAACAATCCGCCCGAAGCGATGCAGCGTTTAGAAACGCTGGTGCTCATGGCAGTGGACATGCCCGTCCGTGCCATCCGCGAGCAGATCATTGCCGCCATTGACATGGTGGTGCAGATTTCCCGCTTCCCCAACGGTCGACGCCGCATCACGCACATCTCCGAAGTCACGACGATGGACAAGGAGACGACGCAGATTCGCCTGGAGGATGTCTTCACCCTGCGTGATGAAAATCAGCCCCGCCTGCGGCACACGGGCTACATCCCGACCTTCGCCCCGGAAATGATCACCAAGGGGCATATTGATGTCGATGTGTTCCTGTGAGAAGAAGTAACCGCAGATGAACGCGGATGAACGCTGATAAGGACGCGGATAAAACAATGAAATGACAGTGACGAATTGAAAAAGCTTTGGATTGGATGTACGCGAAAAACGAGGCTGCAATCGTGAATTCTTATGTTTGTGATTTCATGCTCGTCTTGAATCCGCGTTCATCGGCGTTCATCTGCGGTTACCGTTTTTGATGAGATAACAAGCAACGCCCGGAACAACACATGGGTAACGACTTTTCCAGCCTCGCCGCGATCGCACTGATGGTTTTTCTATCGGTGTTCATGTTCGTGCGCTTCGGGTATCCGATCTCCGGCCTGGTTTTGGGCCGACAAGAGCGGCGGCTTGACGCGGTGCTCAATCAGCAACTGCTCTTGGATGTCCATCCCCGCATCGCCTTGGGGGCCTCGACAGGGTTTGTCATCTTCTGCTTCATGGTCGGCTTCATGGTCGGCGGGGCGTTGATCTGGGGCCTGGCCGCCGCGGGCATCGGGTTCTTCGCGCCGTTTGTGGTCATTCGCCATTTGGAGCAGAAACGCCGGGCGAAATTGGAATTGCAGATCGTCGATGGCATCATGACCCTGGCCTCGGCGGTGCGCGCCGGGCTGAACTTGGTGCAGGCGATGGAACTGCTGGTGGTCAACTACAGTGGGCCGATCAAGCAGGAGTTCGCCCAATTGCTGCGCGAATATCAGATGGGCCTGGACCTCAACCACGCCATGCGCAACACCGCCAACCGCATCGGCTCCAAGAATTATCGCTTGCTGTTCACCGCCATTGAAATGCACCGTCTGCGTGGGGGTGACACGGCCGAGAGCCTCGACCGCATCGCCGAGAGTGTGCGTGAGATTCAACGCTTGGAAGGCAAGCTCGACGCCCTGACCGCCCAAGGCCGGACCCAGGCACGCATGATGGCGGCGGCGCCCATTGTGATTCTTTTTCTCTATTACCTCATCGACCCGGCTGGCGTGACCATGCTCTTTGTCGAACCCACCGGCCGATTGATGCTGCTGGGCGCGGGCGTGCTCATCGTCGTGGGCTTCCTCTGGATCCGCAAAATCATGGCGGTGGATATCTGATTCGGGTGAAAACAACATGATCGATCTCGGCTTCATCCTCGTGAATCTAATGCTCTTTGGGGCGTCGGCGTTTTTCATTTGGGCACTGTTCCGCTTTCCCGTCCCCGTTGAAGCGCCGGTGCATCGCCGCATGGCGCAGGCCATGGGACAGGACAAACGCAACACGCTTTTTGAGCAGCCGATCTTGGCACCCTTGATGTCGCTGGCGCTGACCTTGGCGCACCGCTTTTCCTTCGGCCCGATTCGCAAACGCATCCGCGCCGACCTCGAAGCATCCGGCAACCCCAACGGTTACAGCGTGGAGGAAGCGGTGGCCCTGAGCCTGGCGACGGGCATGGCGCTGGGGTTGGCCTCGGCGTTTCTCGCCTCGGCATTGCTGGGACAGTTCGACCCCATCATCTTCTTCATCATGGCGCTCATCGGTTTCTCCCTGCCCATGTGGACGGTTCACAACGCCGCGGCCGCCCGCCTCATGCGCATCAGCAAACAGTTGCCCTACACGCTGGACTTGATCGCACTGATGATGGAGGCCGGCTCAACTTTCACTGAGGCCATCGACACCATCATCCGCGACGATCCGCACGACGACTTCAACCAGGAACTGGCCCTGCTGCGCAGCGAGATCGACTTCGGCACGCCGCGATCCACGGCCTTGGGCAACCTCGCCAACCGCATTCCGCTGGAATCGCTGCGTTCGATTGTCGGAGCGGTCAACCAAGCCGAGAGTCTGGGCACGCCGCTGTCGGTGATCTTGAAGAGTCAGAGCGGCATGTTGCGCATGCACCGCAGCGTGCGCGCCGAGAAGATGTCCGCCTCCGCGAGCCTGCGGATTCTCATACCTTCGATGCTGATTCTGCTGGCGGTGGTGCTGATGATCTTCGGCCCGGTGCTGATCCGGTGGTTCAACGGCACGATCATGACGGGGGGGTGAGAAGAGGGGCGGGGGGGGGTGACAGGGCGGGGGGGTGACAAGGTGAGAGGGTGAGGGGGTGAAATCGATGCAAGCCCACGGATGAAACCGCTGCTGTGAGCGGGTTCTTCCGTGGGATGTTTTGCCAAAACAGAGCGAGTGTGGATGCGCGTGCGATCCCACAGAAGCCGTCGCAGCGACGGCATCTGTGGGCTTGAGTTGTGAATCAAGCGCGATGATTTAATGAAATCAGACGCGGGACTGGTAGGAGCCGTCTTCGGTGCTGATGCGCACCATCTCGCCGACCTTGATGAAGTCGGGCACGCGGGTGACCAGGCCGGTCTCCATCGTGGCGTCTTTCTGCACGTTGGTGGCCGTGGCGCCCTTGATGCCGGGCACGGTGTCGGTCACTTTCAGGTCCACGGTCTTGGGCAGTTCAAGGGTGATGACGTTGCCTTCGTTGAACATGCCCACGATGGCGGTGTTGGGCTTGATGTACTTCATGGCGTTGCCCAGCAGGTCGGCGTCCAAGGCGTACTGCTCGTAGCTTTCGTTGTCCATGAAGACGTGGCCGGTGTTGTCGCTGTAGAGGTACTCAATCTGCCGGCGATCGAGCATGGCGACTTCGAGGTCATCGCTGCTGGCGAAGCGGCGCTCGACGATGGAGCCGCCCTTCACGTCCTTGAGTTTGATCTGCATGAAGGCCCGCAGGTTGCCGGGCGTGCGGTGCTCGGTGCGGGTGATGACGTAGAGCTTGCCGTCGATCTTGACGGCCATGCCGGAACGCATATCGGTCGCTTTCATCGTGAAACCTCTTGGCGTGAGTCGGGGTGGGGGAGGGTGGGGGGGTCGGGTTTGCGCGTAACGAGTCGCGCATTGTAACACAAGGCGTTGTTTGACGTCGCCGGGCCGGCGCTTCATCATGGGCATCATGCCGACTCAACCAAGCAAACCCAACTTCCTCCTGATCCTCATCGACGACATGGGCTGGCGCGACCTGACGTGCTACGGCTCAAGTTTCTACGAAACGCCCAACCTCGACCGCCTAGCCGGCCAAGGCATGTTGTTCACCCAGGCTTACGCCTCCTGCCCTGTCTGCTCGCCGACCCGCGCCTCGATCATGAGCGGCAAGTACCCGGCCCGCGTCGGCATCACCCAATACATCGGCGGCAACAACTGCGGCAAGCTCTCGGATGTGCCCTACCTCCACTACCTGCCCCGCGAGGAAACCTCACTGGCCACCGCGCTGCGCCACGGCGGCTACCAAACTTGGCACGTGGGCAAGTGGCACCTGGGCGATGAACCATTCTTCCCCGAACACCACGGCTTCGATGTCAACATTGCCGGCTGCCACATGGGCTGCCCTTGGGGCAAGAACGGTTACTGGTCGCCCTACCAAATCCCCACGCTCAAGGACGGCCCGGATGGGGAATACCTCACCGACCGCATCACCGATGACGCCATCGAACTCATCAAGAACCGCGACCGTTCCAAGCCTTTTTTCTTGAACCTCTGGCATTACGCGGTGCATACGCCGATGCAAGCTCCGGCGGCGTTGATCGAGAAGTATCAGCGCAAGGCCGCGGCTTTGGGCTTGGACAAGATCGACCCCATCGTGGTGGGCGAAGTGGTGCCCAAGTGTTACCCCGAAGGGCGTGAACCCGACCGCATCAAGCGGCGGATCGTGCAGTCCCACGCCGTGTACGCGGCGATGATGGAAAACCTCGACACCAACATCGGCCGCGTGCTGGCGACGCTGGATGAGGAGGGGTTGACCGACGAGACGATGGTGCTCTTCACCTCCGACAACGGCGGACTTTCGACGGCCGAGGGTTCGCCCACCTGCAATCACCCGCTGGCGGAGGGCAAGGGGTGGAACCAGGAAGGCGGCACGCGGGTCTGTCAGATCGCCCGTTTGCCGGGCGTGATTCCCGCTGGCTCGCGCTGCGATGTGGCCACGACCTCCACGGATTTCTACCCCACGTTTCTCGAAGCCGCCGGCCTGCCCGCGCGGCCAGAGCAGCATTGCGACGGGGTGAGCCTCATGCCTCTTCTGCGCGGCGGCGACACGCTGAACCGGGAGGCGATCTTCTGGCACTATCCCCATTACGCCAACCAAGGCGGTACGCCGGCGGGGTCGGTCGTCAGCGGGCCTTGGAAGCTCATCGAGTATTTCGAGGATGGCCGGCTCGAACTTTTCAATCTGGAAAACGATCTGAGTGAGACGACCAATCTTGCCCAATCGCAACCCGAAGTGGCCAAGCGACTGTTAAAAATGCTTGAGGATTGGCGGGCCGACGTGCGGGCGA
>JBBRGB010000159.1:0-8193 GCA_038241095.1 Phycisphaerales bacterium | reverse complement strand
GCCGGCGATGCCAGCGATAACAAATGCGGCAAGGAATGCACTTTGCACAGTCATGTTCCGACCTGGAGTTTTTCGATTTTCGCCGCGGCCTTGGCTTGCGTCACGAACGCCTGGGCGGCGTCGCTCTGCGTCTGGGCCAGGAACGGCTGAAGCGTGCGCATGGCGGCTTCGAGTTCACCGCCCCTGTCTTGGGCGGCGTCGAAACTCGCCACGATGTCCGTTGCGACCTGCTTCGTCTTCGCAAGCTGTCGCTTGTTGCGGAAGGCAGCGACGATGGCTCCAATCAAGCCCAACCCCAACCCCGCCAAGGCGGTGTACGGAGCTATCGGTGTGGCCGCACCCGCAATGGTCACGGCTTGGCTGATGCTGGTCAGGTCGATCTCGCCGACGTCGTTAACCGCCCCGCGGGCGGCGATCAGGGCGTCTTGAAGATTGCCGCGAATGGTCTGCACCTGCGGTGCGGTGTCGGCGATCCACGCCTGGGCTTGGGCTTTGAGTTCCTTGGCTTTTGCAACGCCCGCTTTGAGTTCGGCGCGCCCGGGCGCATCATCTTCCATCTGTGACAGGATGATTTCCGCCTGGGCGATGTTCGCATCGGCGATGGTCGACACCTCTTGCAATTTCTCAACCGACACGATGGCCTCGTCGGCCTTGGCCAGTTGCGTCTCAAGCTGCGCGATGGTCTGGCGGTAGGTCGCGGGATCGACCCGCCCCACTCCGTCACAGCCCACAAGGGGCATCGCCAACATGAGAGCGGCGACGACGATGGCGAACAGACTTACGCGGCGGCGGATCGTTTGAGACATGGTTTGATTTCCTCAATGGGTTCGACGGTTACATCGACGCGCACCGGGCCGGCTCGGCCGGGGCGGTTCCAGGTCTGCGCCGGGAGCCGTCCTGCCGTTTCGGTTGTGACCTGCTCGAACACGGACGCGAGGTACTGGGCAATCACGCCCTGGCCGAGTTGGTCCAGTTGGCTGGCGTCGTCGATGTGTTTGGTTGCGGCGCGCAAAGCGGCGCGGAGTTGGGCCGGCACGATCTTGAGCCGACGCATCACGTCCAGCATCACCCCCCTGCGAAACAAATCCACCTGCACCGCGGCCTGACCCGATGTGGGCGGCTCACTCAAGCCCTTGGTCACCACCCCGCGAATGCGGACGGAAACGTCCACCTGGTGGCTGCTGCCATCGGGGATGAGTTTCTTGGCTTCGCCGGCGGCGCGGTCTTTGACCGCCCCGGCGATGGCCGCGAGACGAACGGCTTGCAGGATGTCTTGGTCGGGATTCATTTCGCGCGAAATGCCGCAAGCGCGGGAGGCTGCTGGTGGGATACGCAGGAGGTTGCCTTGGCCCACGACTGGCGGACTGCGGGGCCTGCTCTTTGGCGGCAAGAGTTACATCAGCTAGTCGCTCTTTGAGGAACTTTATGCCCGCGGCCTAAAACTCATCACGAATCTCCACAAAACATAAAAACACGCTCATGGACGTCACGGAAAAGTTGCTGCTGCGTAAACGGTCGCTCATGAGACGATTGATGATCAACTCACGAATGTCTGCCAGATCGAACACGCCCGCCACCGCAGTCCCGCCAACTTCCTGACGCACCTGATCGCAGGCCTGATCGCAAGCCTGATCGCTTACGCCAAGCAACCCAAGAAGCCTTCAATCAACCTCGGAATCCGGGCCCAAGCTCAGGAGGTTATACCCTTGGCTTAAATCGAACTCAGGTTACTACAAAATGGCCTCCGCTTCGGGGACTTGGCTGTTTGCTCACTGAGTGATTGAACCACCAATTCAATGCCTCTTAGGGATAATAATGCCCGCATCGAGGATGCCATATTCCGTTTGTCTTATATCCAAAACGTTGCTCAAAGGCTTGCAAGTCTCGCGTGCGCTCATATAATGTAGGTGGATCGGCTCGATTATTATCCTTGTGGATTCGCCCCAATACCGCCACCAAAATGCTTCACGGATGAACAGACAATTGGAAACAGGCGATGTTCTGATTTAAGAAGACCGAGCGGTCGATAGGGTGTTGGACACAAGGAACCAGGTAAGGATCAACATCATGGCCGAAATGACCAAGCCCAAGCCGACCGCCACCACGCTCAAAGGTCAGCGCATCGGTCGCATTCTGACCAAGTTGGGCAAGGTCACTCGCGAGCAGGTGCATGAAGCCCTGCAACTTCAATCGCAACGCAGACTTCCGCTGGGACAACTACTCGTCGAGTTGGGTTATGTAACGGATGTCGATATCAATGCCGGGCTGGCCGCCCAAGCGGGCATTGAATCGCTTGACTTGGCCTCCATGGACATCCCCCAAGAGGTTTTGCACATCATCCCGGCCGAGACCGCCCAGGCCTGCCAAGTCCTGCCCATCGCTTATGACAAAGAGACCAACACTCTTACCGTCGCGCTGAAAAATCCCAACAACTTCCGTGCCTTGGACGACCTGCGGCTACTGATGGGCTTTAACGTCAAGGCTGTGGTCGGCGACCCGGCGGTGGTCGAGAAACTCATTCAGAAAAACTACAACGCCGAAGACGAGAGTCTTGCGGGCCTCATCGGCGAACTGGAAAGCGACACCAAGCTCGATCAACTCAAAGACCGCGGCGAGTCGATCGACCTTGACACCTTGCTGGAGGCGGCAGAGGACAACAAAGTCAAACGGCTGCTGAACCTGGTGCTGTTGCAAGCCATCAAGGATCGCGCTTCGGACATTCACTTCGAGCCGTTTGAAGACGAGTTCAAGATGCGTTATCGCATCGACGGTGTGCTGTATGAAATGATCCCTCCGCCCAAGCATCTGGCGATGCCGATTGTCAGCCGCGTGAAGGTCATGAGCAACCTCGACATCGCCGAGCGTCGTGTGCCGCAGGACGGCCGCATCGAGTTGCAGGTCGCCGGCAGCCCGGTCGACCTTCGTGTGTCGGTGCTGCCCACGGTGTACGGCGAATCGGTCGTCATGCGTGTTCTTGATCGTTCCAACGTCCAACTCGATCTTGAAAAGATCGGCATGAGGCATGAGGACTTGGACGTCTTTCGCCAGCTTATCAAAAAGCCCAACGGCATCGTGCTGGTCACCGGGCCGACGGGTTCGGGCAAGACGACCACGCTTTACGCGGCGCTGGCGGAATTGAACGAGATTGACACCAAGATTCTCACCGTCGAAGAGCCGGTCGAATACGACATTGAAGGGCTGGTGCAGGTGGGGGTTAACTCGGGTGTGGGGCTGACGTTTGCCCGCGCGTTGCGTTCCTTCCTGCGGCAGGACCCTGACATCATTCTCGTCGGCGAAACGCGCGACCTTGAGACGGCCCAGATCGCCGTGCAGGCCTCGCTGACGGGCCACTTGGTTTTCACCACGCTGCACACCAACGACGCCCCGTCATCGGTGGCTCGTCTGCTCGACTTGGGCCTCGAACCCTTCCTGCTGACTGCGACGATTGAAGGCATCTTGGCACAGCGTCTGGTGAGAAAGATTTGCTCGCGTTGCAAAGAGGCCTACACGCCCACCGAAGAGCAGTTGCTGGAGTTGCAGTTGACGCCGGAGGACTTGCAGGGCCGCCAGGTTTACCGCGGGCGGGGTTGCGATTACTGCAATCAGTCGGGCTACAAGGGTCGCATGGGCCTTTACGAAATCATGGTGCTCGATGATGAGATTCGTGAGTTGATCATGCGCAACGCCTCGACGCAGTTGCTGCGGGCCGAGGCTTTGAAACGAGGTATGAGAACGCTGCGGCAATCGGGCCTGCTGGCGATTTACGACGGTTCGACGACGATCGACGAAGTGGTGCGTGAGACAATTGTGGAAGAGTAAGAATGAAGGCTTGGGGCTTGAGGCTTGAGTTTTGCGAGTTCGAGACGTGTGAGTTTGAAGCGAAACTGAGGATTGCGTCACTCTTTTGTGGAGTTCTGATCATGGCAACTTACCAATATGAAGCGCTCAACGAGGCGGGCAAACCGCAGAAGGGTCAGATCAGCGCCGGCAACAACGACGAGGCCATTGCCCGCATCCGCGGTCAAGGCCTTTTTCCCACGGCCGTGCGCGAATTGAAAGTCAAGAAAACCAAAGGCGCCAGCGGCCCCGCGGCGGCGCCTTCGGGCCTGTCGGCGGGTAAGAAAAAGAACTGGACCGATCTACAGATCAACATCGGCGGCGTGAGCCAGAAGGTGCTGACGACCTTCACCCGCCAGTTCTCCACGCTCCAGGACGCCGGCCTGCCCATTCTTCGCTCGCTGCAGATTCTTGAGCAGCAGCAGAAGCCGGGCCTGCTCAAGACCACGCTTTTGCAGATCGTCGAGGACGTGTCGTCGGGTTCGTCGCTCTCCGATGCCATGAGCCGACACCCCAAGGCATTTGACCGTCTTTACACCAAGATGATCGCCGCCGGTGAGGTCGCTGGCGTGCTGGACATGATCTTGCAACGCTTGGCGGAGTTCTTGGAAAAGGCCGCCAAACTGCGACGCAAGATCATCGGCGCGATGATCTACCCGGCCGTTGTCATTTTCGTGGCCATGACCATCGTGGCCTTCATCCTCGTCTTCATCGTGCCCAAGTTCCAAAAGATTTTTGAGGACTTCGGCACCACCCTGCCCATGCCCACACAGATCCTCATCAACCTGAGCAACTTTATGGCCGGGCCGTTGAACCCCACCTCCGGTTCCAAACAGGTCATCCCCGGCGTGGTGTGGATCATCCTGGCACCCATCGTCATCGTCGTGGGCATCAAACTCATTCGCAAGAGCGAGGGCGGCAAGGCCTTCCTGGACCGCTCGGTGCTGTTCATTCCTGTGATGGGCATGTTGATCAAGAAATCGACCATCGCCAAGTTCACCCGCACGCTGGGCACGCTCATCCGCGCCGGCGTGCCCATCCTCGACGCCATCACCATCACCAAGGAAACCACTGGCAACTACGTTTACCAGAGCGCGTTGAACAAGGTGCATGACTCGGTGCGGCAGGGCGAAAGTTTCGCCGACCCGCTGCGCACGGCCAAGGTCTGCGACGCCCTGGTGGTCAACATGATCGACGTCGGTGAGGAAACGGGCGATCTGGACAAGATGCTCTTGAAAATTGCGGACAACTACGACGACGAAGTGGACACGGCGGTGGCGAGCTTGGTGTCGCTGCTGGAACCGATCATGGTGGTGGTGCTGGGTGTGATCGTCGGCGGCATCGTCATCGCGCTGTTCCTGCCGCTGGTGAAGCTCATCACCAACCTGACTTGATTGTCGCGACGACGGTTTGGTCGTGGACGGACGTCAAAGCGAGGCGTAACACAGATGAACACCAATGAACACGGAATGACACAGATGTTGGATACAAATGCAAAACCACAGTTGACTTCGCCGGCTCGGAGTGCCCAGCGCCACCGTTCGGCGGGCTTCAGTCTCGTCGAGATTCTGGTGGTGGTGGCGATCATTCTGCTCTTAGTGGGCATTGGCGTTGCGGTGAGCGGGGCGATGCAGCAGCGTGCCTTGGGGCAGCAGACCAAGCTGGCGCTGAGCGAACTGCGTTCCATCGCCAGCGAGTATCAGACGGTGACCAGCCTGACGGTTCCCTACACCGCCAACACGCTTTCAGGCACCAGCGAGGACGATTCGATCAAGGCCTTCACGGCCAAGGCCTATGAAGTGCCCTCTTGTCAGCCGATGTTCGATCGCCTGCGCCGCGACGAGATGATCGGCGGCGCTTGGCCCCCGGCTTCGGGCGGCTTCACGATCAACGACGCTTGGGACAAGCCGATTCAGTATCGCTCGTCAAGCGACGGCAGCGTGTTGCGCAAGAGCGATCATCCGTTTTTCGCCTCGGCCGGAATTGACGGCGCTTGGGGAGATGTCAACGGCTCGGACGCGGCCCAGGAACAGGCCCGCGACAACCTTTACAGCTTGGATGTGCAATGAAACGTCGGCCACGCCCAGTCGGCCATGAGAGATGAGCATGAACGTCACCACCGCAAAATCCCACCCTCGCCACCACCGTTTTACGGGCTGGCCATTCTCGGCGCAAGCCTCAAGCCATTTCAAGGGCAAGCCTCAAGCCTGCTTCCGCCGCCGCCTCGCCGCTCCCCGTGGGTTCACCCTAATTGAACTGATGGTGGTCATCGCCATCGGCGCATTGCTCATCGGCATCGGCATGCCCGCGATGAACAAGATGATCAGCGGCGGGAAGGTTGATCAGGGCATCAACACCGTTTCCTCGGCGGCGCAGGCGATTCGTGTTTACGCCTCCTACGACCGCGCCAATCTCACCCTGCCGGGGCCAGTAACCGCCAGCTACAACGGCACCGCCCTGATCTTCCTCGAAAGCGAATTGCGCCTGGCGCGGCACAGCCAATCAACACCCTGGCCTTTCGGTGGACAGACCTATTTTCAGCCTGACTACAGCGCCTTCAAAGACATCCCCAAACGTGATGCCATCCGCTTGCCCAGCGATGTCGGCGTGGCGGGAATCGTCGCACCCGGCGGCGACGCCCAACTGCCCCCCTTCGCCATGCACTTTGACCGCCAGGGCGTCATGCGCGCCGGCGATTCCACCAACAACAAAACCAAGGTTTACTACGACATCAACGGCACATGGCAGCCCCTGATGCCGGCCGTGGGTGTGGTGGTCTTTTCCCAATCCAAAGCCCGCGCCGCCAATCTCCTTACTGGCGCGACGGTGAGCATCGACGAGTTGATAACTAAAGCTGACGGCCGGGCACTGCTCTTTGACCGTCATAGCGGAAAGGTGGTCAAGGAATGAACACGCGCATGACCAACCTCCACGGTTCGCAAACCCTCGCTGGCCGGGTTGAAGGGCAAGCCTCCAGCCATTCCGGGGGCAAGCATCGAGCCTTCTCCGCCCGCGGCTTCACCATTCTCGAAGTCATGATCGCCATGGGCATTTTCGTCATCGCCTTCGTGGCGGTGGCAGCGATTTTCCCCGCCGGGGCGTACCTGCAAAAGCAGACCATGGCCGAGATTCAAGGCAAGAGCGTGGCCGATTCGGCCAAGGCCCTCTTGGCGGCCAAACCGTTTTCAGCCACGACGTTGGACGCGGCCATCCTTCCCGGCGCTAGCTGGGCGGTGTCAGCCGTGCCGGGTTTGAACGGGACGTGGCCCTTGGGCGACCGCAGTTTCCCAAGCAACGCCGCCACCCCAGAGGAAGGCTCCTACTTCTGGGTTCCCTTAGTTCGCCGCACCATCACCCCCGCTCCCAATGCCAACGACTGGCAGGTCTTTGTCTTTGTCCTGCGCCGCGACAACAACGTCACTTGGACCAAAACCGCGGCGTGGGCCAATCCCGGCGACGCCAGCACGGTGCCCGGCGTGATGATGATCACCGGCGCATCCTCGGGCGACACCTTCACCTTCAGCGGATTCTCCAACGCCGCTCCACGATCCATCCGCATCGGCGATCAGATTCTCGACAGATGGGGCACGATTTACCTGGTCAAGGATGTCAGCGACACCACGCTGAAGGTCACGGGCAATTTCGTGCCCCGTTCGGGCACGGCAATCACGGCCACTCAAATCTGGATCGCCCCGTCGCAGTGGCCCGCCAGTGGCGGCGACCGTCCCACTCCGACTTTGCAAATCATTGGTCCCATTACCAACGCGGTGAAATAAGCCATGAAAAACAGCATTCACAAAAACCGCACGATTGGCCACTTGGACTCCCGGGGGGGGTTCACCATCATCGAAATGATGGTCGCCATTGTCATCACGCTGATTCTCATCGCCATCATTGACGTGTTGTTCCGCGACACCAGCAACGCCGTGAGCATGGGCGTCTCGATGAACGAAATCATGTCCAACGCCGAGATGATGACCAGCCAGTTGCGTGACGACGCCGATGCGATGGTCGGGCCTGACAGTGCCGTGGGTGCCAACGCGGGCTTCATCGTTATTCGTCAGGAAGTCATCAGCGCCACGGTGGTGGTGCCCACGGGCGGCGAAGTGAGCCGTGACATCCGCTCGGATCAACTGGTTTTCATCCGCAGTGGCACGGGCCTTCATCCCCTGACCCCCGCCAGCGTCGCCAACTTCGCCAACAGCGCCACGGCTCCGTTCGCCAAGGTCTGGTACGGCCACGTGCGTAGGCTCAACAAGGACGGCACGGTTGAGATGAAACCGCCTCCCGATCCCCCAAACACACCATCCCTGCTTGGGGACAGTGGCAGCAGCTATGTTCTGGCCACTCAGTGGA
>JBBRGB010000158.1:0-8226 GCA_038241095.1 Phycisphaerales bacterium | reverse complement strand
ATGCGGCGAAGAAACGCGGGCTTGCGGTTAAAGGGCACATGCCCCGCCACCTCGCACCGCCCGCCCGAAGGGTGAATCAGCCCGGTGAGCATTTTCAAGGTCGTGGTCTTGCCCGCGCCGTTTGGCCCAAGGAAACCAACGATCTCGCCCGGCTCGATGGAAAAGCTCACGCCCTTGACGGCCTCGATGGTCTTGTATCGCCGTTGGAAAAAGTGACGAAAGGTCGCCCACATGCCCGGCGGCTTGTCCGCCACGCGATACGACTTGGCCAAATTATCCGCCACCACAATCGCCATGCGGCGATTCTAACCGCGATCACAAAACCGACCGCGGAAACTCTTGACAAAGGGTGTTCCAAATCGTTTGTTTGTCCTTGGCGATTGTGGAGAAAAAGGGGACATCCACAATTTCCTTGGCACGGTGAAGATTCGAACGTCCACGAAGTGGAAATTGTGGATGTCCCCTTTTTCGGATTCAACACGCGGGAGGTGGACAATGAACCGGATCGACGCAAAGCGAAGATGGCGTGTGGCCGCGATGGCGGTGGTGGCGATGATGATGCTGACCGTTGGCGGGTGTTCGTCGCCGATCAAGACCTTGGCGAAGCTGCCTGTGAAATTGTCGGCCAAGGTTCGCAAACACGCGCCGTTGCCGCTGGCTTTGTCCCTTGCGGCCGCGGAGGGGGTCGCGGAAAAGGTGATCATTCCCGGGCTGCCTTAATGCGGCAGTGAAGAGCAAGCACCGCTTACTGCGTGCGCGGCTCATTTCGTGCGCGGCTCGCGGCCACGTCATTTGCTGTCGGGGTCGTCGTCGACTTGTTCGTAGTACGGCGTGATGCCACGCTTGGTCTGGCGGATGAAGGTGGCGAACTCAACGCACAGGGAGTCGTCGCCCACTTCCTTCTCGATGCGATCCAGGGCCACGCCGTTGCTGTGGCCGCGGCAAAAGAAAATGTCGAAGGCTTGTTTCAGCGGGTCGATGTGTTGTCGCAACCCCGCGCGGCGAAGGCCCACGACGTTGAGCGAGCCGATGGTGCGGAAGCCGTGGCACACGCAGAAGGGCGGGACGTCCTGGGCGATGCCCACCAGGCCGCTGATCATCGCCATGCGACCGATGCGGCAGAACTGGTGAATCGCGGCGTTGCCGCCGATGGTGACGTTGTTGTCGAGGTGGATATGTCCGCCCAGCAGCACGCCGTTGGCCAGGGTGTTGTCGTGGCCCAGGACGACGTCGTGGCCCAGGTGGGCGTTGCACATGAGGTAGTTGCGGTCGCCGATGCGGGTGGGGTGTTCGTCGCCGGTGGTGCGGTGGATGGTGACGCCTTCGCGGATGACGTTGTCGTCGCCGATGCTCACGCCGGCGGTGGGCTGGTGGTGATCGAACTTGCGGTATTGCGGGGCGAAACCAAGCGAGGTGTTGGGATAGATGAGGTTGTTGGCACCGATGACGACCTTGCCGGAGAGGAAAACGTGGCCCAGGAGTCGCGTGCCGGGGCCGAGCGTGGCCGGGCCGTCGATGATGCAGCCGGGGCCGATGATTACATCGTCGGCGAGGGAGGCTTGCGGGTCGATGATGCTCGAAGGATGAATCTCAGGCACGATGTTTGGCTCGAGTGGGAACGGTTGGCGCGTGCGGTGCGGTGACACGATTAAGGAGGCGTATGATAGCGGCTGATGACACAGGGCACGCATACGGCTGTGAATGATCGCAATCACGAGGCGCGATTGGCGGTGATGGACCTTGGCCGCATGGCTTACACGCCGGCGTTGGAAGCGCAGCGATTGACGCATCAGCGGGTGCTCGATGGCGAAGCGCCACCGACGCTGATCCTGGTGGAACACGATCCGGTCATCACCGTCAGTCAGCGGCAAGCGGCTCCGAAGCATTTGCTGGCCGGTGCGCAAACACTGGCAAAAATGGGCATCGAAGTCCGCCCCACCGACCGCGGCGGAGACATCACCTATCACGGCCCAGGCCAACTCGTGGCCTACCCCATCCTGCGACTGGCGGACATGGGCTTCAACGTCGGACGATACATGCACTGGCTGGAGGATGTCGTCATCGATGTGCTCTCGGAGTTCGGCGTCCAAGGCCAACGCGAGCAAGGACACACCGGCGTGTGGGTGGACAGCGGCCCGCCTGGCGTGCCGGAGGTGATGCGGGTGCGGAAAGTCTGCGCCATGGGCGTGCGGGTCAAACGCAACGTCTCACTCCACGGCCTGGCGCTCAATGTCAACACCGACCTGTCGCACTTCGCCACCATCGTCCCCTGTGGCTTGGTGGGCAGAGAGGTCACGAGCCTGCGGGAGATTTTGGGCGATGCGACGCCGACGATGGAGGCGGTCAAGGAGTTTCTGACGCGGCGAATGGCGCGGGATGTTTCGCCCGGACATCGATCGTAAACAGAGACACACCATGAGCCGCGCACGAAGTAAGCGGAAAATGACCATGTGACAAAGGCAACGGAGTCCGCTTACTTCGTGCGCGGCTCTTGATGGAGGCCTGAAAAAAGACAGCCCCGTGCGACGCATGAAGCGTTGCACGGGGCGTGTGTGTTAAATGGTGGCGATTACTCGCTCTTGGCTTCTTCGGCGGGAGCGGCCGGGGCGGCGGCTTCGGCCTTGCCGCTCTTGCCAGCCTTGCGCAGCTTGGCGGCGAAGTCCATGCGGCGGTTGGCTTTCTCGCGGCGGCGCGAGGACTGGCCTGAAACCTGCGGGCCTTCGTCCTTTGACGAAAGCAGTTGCAGGATCACCAAGCTGCTGCCGTCGCCGATGCGGTGGCCGCTCTTGAGGACCTGGCGGTTGTGCAGGCGGTGGCCGGCGAGCTTGACGATGCGGGTGTACCCGCCTAGGCGCTCGGCATAGACCGGTGCGATGTCGTCAAAAAGTTTCTTGACCACGCGCGGGCCATCGACCACTTCGCCGTAGCGGTTGCGCTTCACATCGGGGTCGGCATCGCCCTTGACCATGATGCGGTCCTGCATCTCGGCGATCACCCGTCGCCGCGAGGCGAGATCGCCCTTTTTGGCGGCGGTGATGAGCTTCTCGACGAAGGGCTGCACCATCTTGGCCTTGGGCAAGGTGGTGGTGATCTGGCCGTGGGTGAACAGCGCCACCGCAAGGTTGCGGCGATCGGCGCGGCGATGCTCGGCATCACGGCACAACTTGTATCCGGCGACTCGGTGTCTCATGGTAATTACTCACATTCCCGCGGGTTGCCGCGGACTTGCTCTTAGGCTTCCTCTTGTTCGTCCTCTTCCTGCAACTCCGCGGGAAGTTCTTGGCCCAAACTCAAACCCAAATCCGTCAGCTTGCGCTTCACCTCACGCAGCGAGGTCTTGCCAAAGCTGCGAACCTTCAACAACTCCGGCTCCGTCAGGCTCACCAAGTCCGCCACCGTCTTGATGTTGGCGCTCTCCAGACAGTTGCTGGCGCGAACCGACATTTCAAGGTCGCCCAGGGGACGCTTGAGCAGGGAGAGTTGATCCTCCTCGCTCTTGGCGGCGGCGGCGGCGCTTTCGCTGGCGGTGGCTCCGCCAAGCTCAAAGTGCTGCACGAACGGGTTCAAGTGCTTGCGGAGAATCTTGGCGGCTTCGACCAGCGCCATGTCTGGCGCCACCGTGCCGTTGGTCCAAACCTCAAGCGTCAGCTTGTCGTAGTTGGTCTTCTGACCCACGCGGGTGTCTTCGACCTTGTACCGCACCCGCTGCACCGGCGAGTAGATGGCATCGACGGGAATCCAGCCGATTTCCTGATCCTCGCCGTCTTGGAGCTGTTCGCTGGCCGGGATGTAACCGCGGCCTTTCTGAACCGTGAACTCGATGTCGAAATCGGTTTCAGTCGTCAGCGTCGCCAGCACCAAGTCCTTGTTGTGGATGGTGATGCTGGGGTCGGCTTCGATCAAGTCGGCGGTGACTTCACCGGGGCCTTCGGCTTGCAGCCGCATGGTCCGAGGCGCGTCGCCCTCCATCGAGACGACGAGGTTCTTGACGTTGAGCACGATGTCCGTCACGTCTTCGGTCACGCCTTCGAGGCTGGAGAACTCGTGTTCAGCGCCCTTGATTT
Source organism: Phycisphaerales bacterium (assembly GCA_038241095.1). GTDB lineage: Bacteria > Planctomycetota > Phycisphaerae > Phycisphaerales > Phycisphaeraceae > JBBDMX01. The sequence continues at coordinate 4,162 of JBBRGB010000158.1, read as the reverse complement.
TGACCGAGGTGACCGCGGCCCCTTCCAAGGAGGAGAGCAGGATGCGGCGGAGGCTGTTGCCCACGGTGGTACCGAAGCCGCGTTCAAACGGTTCGGCCACGAACTTGCCGTACTGGTTGGTATTGAGGTTGGCGTCGGGAACGACCTGGCTGGGCAGTTCCAAACCTCGCCATCGGATGCGCATGGTGGTATCTCCGAAAAGTCCCGGCGAAATCCCTGGGGTGGAGGAATCAGCCGTGTCTTAACGCTCGTTCTGGCACCACGCCGGGAGGCGGCCAGGGAAGCTACTGTGACACGGGGTGTAAAGCGATGCGTGACGCCGGGCGTTGGCAAACGGGTGTTGGCCCGCGCCATCATGCCGGCGTCAAAACGAGTTAGACGCGACGTTTCTTGGGGGGGCGGCAACCGTTGTGGGGCACGGGCGTGCGATCTTCCACCGCCGTGACCTTCAAGCCCGCGGCTTGGAGGGCGGTGATGGCGCTTTCACGCCCGCTGCCCGCGCCCTTGACCCGCACTTCAACCTCGATGACACCCATCTTCTTGGCGATGGCGGCGGCATCCTCGGCGGCGCGGGTGGCGGCGTAGGGCGTGCTCTTGCGCGAGCCCTTGAAGTTCTGCGTGCCCGCCGACTTCCACACCAGCGTCTCACCGTTCATGTCGGTGATGTTGACGTAGGTGTTGTTGAAGCTCGCCTTGATGTGGGCGATGGCGCGGGTGACGCCCTTGCGCATTTTCTTCTGTTTCTTGGCCATGGTTTCCTTTCGAATCTGCCAGCGCTGCCCGACGTTTTTTCGCGTCATTGCGAAAGGTGCGGGGGCAGCTCGACTCGATTTTTTCTATCAAACGCCGTGGCGACGAATGCCACGGTCTATACGTTACTTCATCGCCTTGACGCCCTTCTTGACGGCGACGGTGCGACGCTTGCCCTTGCGGGTGCGGGCGTTGGTGCGGGTGCGTTGGCCTCGGACGGGCAAGCCGCGACGGTGACGGTCACCGCGGTAGCTGCGGATGTCCTTGAGCCGCTGAATGTCCTGCGAGACTTTTCGCCTCAGCGCGCCTTCGACGATGTGGCCGGCTTCGATGAGGCCGGTGATCGCCGCCAACTGCTCATCACTGAGTTTGTTGGCGCGGGTCTGGCCGTCGATGCCCGCCTGGTCGAGGATCTGCTGGGCCGTCGTCGGGCCGATGCCATACAGATACCGCAGACTGATGCGGATGGGCTTGTTATCGGGAATGTCAACACCGCTCAAACGTGGCATGGGATGCTCCTGGCTTGGTGGCAGGGCGGCGTGTGGTCACGCGCCGCTCAAAACCGCCGCGGGCTTGTTCAGCCTTGGCGCTGCTTGTGCTTGGGGTTGGTGCAGATCACACGCACGACGCCTTTGCGGCGGATGATCTTGCAGTGTTCGCAAATTCGCTTGACGCTGCTCCGAACTTTCATGACAAATCTCGCTTAATTCCGTGGTCTTTTGTATCGCCGTTGCGTTGCCGCAATCGAGTCTCGGCCCTTGTTCACCGGCTTAATGCCGATAGGTGATGCGGCCCTTGGTCAGGTCATAGGGGCTGATTTCGATGGTCACCCGATCTCCAGGGAGAATGCGGATGTAGTGCATTCGCATCTTGCCCCCGATGTGGGCCACCATCTCGTGGTTGTTCTCCAGTCGCACCCGAAACATCGCGTTGGGCAATGCGTCGATCACCAGAGCTTCCACTGTTATCTTGTCTTCTTTGGGCATATTTCTCTTGGGGGTCCGATCTTCATATCCCGGCTTTTCGTGGCCGTCTTGTCCCGGTTATTTTCCGTCCGTCAGCACATCAGCGCCATCTTCGGTGACGGCCACGGTGTGCTCATAATGAGCCGCGGGCTTGCGATCCACCGTCAACACCGTCCAGCCGTCCGACAGGGTGATGACCTCGTGTGTGCCTAAGTTGCACATAGGCTCGATGGCCAACACCATTCCTTCGCGGAGGATGATGTCGTTTCGCAACAGTTCCCGGCTGACGAAGTTGGGGACCTTGGGGTCTTCGTGCATCTTGGAACCGATGCCGTGACCGACAAAATCCCGCACCACGCCCAAACCTGCGTTCTCCGCATACGTTTGCATCAAGCGGGCGATCTGGCTCCACCGCCGACCGGGCTTGACATTTTCTATCGCCAATTCCAGCACTCGCTGGGTTGTTTCGCACAGTCGTCTGGTTTCGGCCTCCACGTTGCCGACCATGATGGTCGTCGCCGCGTCGCCGCACCAGCCGCTTAATTCCACCCCGCAATCCACGCCCACGATGTCACCGTCCTTGATGACTCGATCCCCCGCGATGCCGTGAACCACTTCGTCGTTGACACTGATGCACAGGTTGGCGGGGAAACCTTCACCGGGCTTGTAGGTGGGGTAGTTGAGAAACAACCCCTTGGCGCCCTTGGCGGTGAAGACCTCGAAGGCCTGTTGATCAATCTCCCGGGTGGTGATCCCCGGCTTGCATATCTCCTGGCAGTGGTTGAGAACCGCCCGCACCACGCGGCCCGCGGCCCTCATTTTTTCGATTTCATCCCGGGTTTTTAGCCGAATTGCCATGTTCGCCGTGGGTCTTGCTTCGTTTCGGGTCGATTCAGGCCGGTTACGGCGAGCCGGGCAGTATAACACGAGCCGGGCAAACTTGCCAACGGCACGATTTTAGATTGCCATCACTCCCGCGCTGTACAGCACCGCCAAGGTCAAACCGCCAGCGAAGACCAAGGCCCCGGCACTGCTGCGCATTCGCGGCCCCTTGCCGCTGCCACCGCTGCTCAAAAAGCCCTGGTAATTGCGCATCAGCAGGTTGGCTTCGATTCGCTGCACGAAGTCGAGCATGACGCTCACCACGATGAGCAGGCCCGTGCCACCCAGGAAGCTTGACACATGCAGGGGGATGTTAAAGAGGCTGTGGACGACGGTGGGGATGACGGCAATGACCGCCAGGAATCCCGCGCCGACGTAGGTGATGCGTTCCATGACCACTTCGAGGTACTCGGCGGTTCGCGGGCCGGGGCGCAGGCCGGGGATGAACGAGCCGTGGTCGCGGAGTTGGGTCGCCATTTCCTTGGGCTGGAATTGGACGGTGGTCCAGAAGTAGGCGAAGAAGTAGATCAGCGCGATGTAGAAGAACATGTACACGAACCCGCCGCCCATGTGGACGTTGCGTTCGATGAAGCTGATGGTGCCAGCCATCCACGCGGGCCATTGGCCGGCGCGGGCGGCGCTGTCGAGGTAGCCGATCAACATGCCGGGGAAGACCATCAGCGAACTGGCGAAGATGATGGGCATGACGCCGCCGTGGTTGACGCGGAGGGGCAGGTAGGTTTTTTGCCCGCCGTAAACCCGTCGGCCGCGGGTGTGCTTGGCCTGCTGAATCGGGATGCGGCGTTGGCCCTGGGTGATGATGATGGCACCGGCCACGACCGTGACGAAGGAGAGAATCAGGAAGATCACGGTCATGGGCGTGTAGGGCGAGTTGTTGCCGCCGCTGACGCTGAAGCCTTGGGCGATTTCGATGACCGCGCTGGGCATGCGGGCGATGATGCCGGCGGTGATGATCAGCGAAGCACCGTTGCCGATGCCGAACTTGTCGATCTGCTCACCCAACCACATGAGAAACACCGCACCGGCGGTGAGGCCCGCGATGCCAGCGACCCAGAAGGTCATGGCCCCGGCACCCTGCTGGTACATGGGGTAAACCAGTTGCTGGCTCTGCATGAACGAAAGCCAGAACGATCCCTGCACCAAGGCCAGGCCCACGGTGAGGTAGCGCGTCCACTCGGTGATTTTCTGCTGGCCCGAAGCGCCCTCTTTCTTGAGGTCTTGCAGGCCCGGCAGCACGGTGGAGAGAAGTTGGAGGATAATCGAGGCGGAAATGTAGGGCATGATGCCCAGGCCGAAGACCGTCGATTGGCTCAGTGAACCGCCGGTGAAGGTGCTGACGAAGGTCAGCAGGTTGCCCGCCGCCCCGCCGGTGGCGCGTTCGCTCCATGTGCGGAGGTGGCCCTGATCGACGCCCATCAAGGGCACGAAATAGCCGATGCGGTAGATGGCCAGCATCCCGAGCGTGAAGAGCAGCTTGAGTCGCAGCTCCCGGATCCGCCACATGTTGAAAAACGCTTGTAGCATTGGCTTACATCAGCTCGGGC
>JBBRGB010000157.1:0-8261 GCA_038241095.1 Phycisphaerales bacterium | reverse complement strand
CTGAAAGCGCCCATGAACTCCGTCAACGCCGGCGCCAAGCCCTTGATCTGTTCTGGCGACATAAGTGACCTCCATGTCAGGAGGCCTCATCGGCAAAAGAGGGTGAAATCCTTGAGCTGGGGGTGCGCTGTAGTGTTAATGACCAATGGTGACATGAATATCAGGTTCGATCAGGCCAGCGCTCCGATTGGCGGCTCGGTAGGAAACGAATGTATTTTTCTTTCGGTTGTTCTCAGAGTTATTTCGGAGAGTGCAGGAGTTCATACATGAAGTTGCAGCGATCAGTGGTCACGCCATCAACACCCAAGGCCTGCGCTCCGCGCCAGGCAAGTTCAGTGTTCGGTTTGAAGACCCACACGGGCAGACCTGCGGCGTGGGCATCACTCACATCACGTCGCCGAATCGTGTTTCCCCAGTGAAGGATTTGTACCCCAGTTGATTTGACTTCTGCAACGGTGGCGGGGGTGAATGTCCGCCCGAGTGCCGCTAGGAGTAGCCGTGGCTCCAGATGGTGGAGCCGGGTTAAAAACTGCCAATCAAATGACTGCACGATGACCTTGGTCACCGCATCAAATTGCCTCAGGAGTGTCAGGATTTGCTCGGGGGAACCACCTTTTTGTTCAATCAGTAAGGTAGGATGACCCTTGCCGACAAATTCTTCCAAGACTTCAGACAAGCGAGGCACCCGCGTGCCTTCAAACTCCTCTCCCTGCCACCGCCCGACATCCGCTTGGCTGAGTTCTTCCCAATTCAGGGTAGATATCGGCCGCTGGCGCAGCTGCGGCGTGGCCGAGGATCCGAGATAGCGATCCAGCACCTCGTCATGAACACATATCGCAACACCGTCGGCGGTGACATGGAAATCCAGTTCAATCAGGTCAGCGCCCGCATCGGCGGCGGCTCGGTAGGAAACGAGTGTGTTTTCGGGATATGTCCACGACAACCCCCGGTGGGCGATGATGATCTGCTCATCCACTGGCCTGGGCGTTGTGAAGCGAATTAAAGTGTTCATGATGTCTCCAGTAAATTGATGGTGCCACAATCAAATCTTCAAGGTGGACATTTGCTCGCGTCCAATCCCGCACATATTTGAGTGCAAGGTCCCACCGACTATTTGCAGATACTCGCGCAATTCATTTTCAAGCCGCGACTCATCCCAGCCCAGAGACTCGGCCATGCGTGATGCAACTCGCCGGGCGGCATCGGCCGGGTCCGACAGGTAGTAATGCCAGCTTGTGCGGCGGATCATGACGTCCTCCAGCGTCATGGCCCATTCATTCTTGCAATAGTGTTCCACAGCCTCGGCGCTGAAAGGCGGCGGGATAATGCCACTGAATTGTCCCTCGTCACCGGCGGGCAACAGCGGCTCATCAGCCGTTTGGCAAGCGGCGGCGGTGCGACGATCCGATTTCAAGATTTTATCGACCGCTTGCTCGGCAATCAGGCGATAGGTGGTGAGTTTGCCACCCGCCACGTCAAGCCAATGGTTGTCGCTGACGCGGATGACATGCGATCGGGATGCGTCGGAAGCGTGCCCCTTTCCATCGGCCACCAACGGGCGAAGACCGGCCCAATGGCTCAGCACATCGTCGGGCGTCAAACCGACAGCCGGGAACGAGCGGTTGACCACGCCAAGCACGTAATCAATATCCTCCGTTTCACAGCAGACCTCATCCAAACTTCCGTCGTGGTCGGTGTCCGTCGTGCCAAGGATGACGCGCTGGCCCCACGGGATGACAAAAAGAATGCGGCGACCTTCGGTCATGACCACGGCGTCGTTTGCGGGTAATCGGGCGCGATCAATCACCAGATGAACCCCTTTGGTCAACCGCAGTTGAATGTTTCCGTATGGCTGGCGGTTTGCCCACGGGCCAGCCGCATTGACGATCCAACGCGCCCGAAGCTGTCGCGGGGTGTCGATGACCATGTCCCGCACATCGCAACGCCAGCAATCATCGCCGCGACTCGAAGCGGTGAAACGCATGCGATTGGCCAGCAGCGCACCGTGTCCCGCGGCGGATCGAAGCGTGTCGAGGACGAGACGAGCATCGCTGGTCAGACCGTCGAAGTAGCGCACCGCGCCATTGAGGCCGACGGGATTTAATTGCGGCTGAAGACTCAATGCCCCCTGGGCGGTCAACCACTGCGAGCGCCCAAGATTTCGCCAACCGCACAGCGCGTCGTACATTTTCACGCCGACTTTGAGCTGCCACAGCGGCCAATCACGATTGCCTTTGTAGGTGGGAAAAATAAACGGCAGCGGCTGGGCCAGATGGGGTGCGATGTGGTGGATGACTCTCTTCTCAAGGCTCGCTTCACGCACCAGGCCGATGCGTCCCTGCGCCAGATAACGGAGGCCACCATGCAGCAAACGGCTTGAACGGCTGCTGGTGCCGTAGGCGAAGTCACGCTGTTCGACCAGTCCCGTTCGCAGACCGCGCATCGCGGCGTCGCGCGCGATTCCCGCGCCGACGATCCCTCCTCCGATCACAAGCAGATCGAGCGTTCCGTCACAGAGAGCATCAAGTGTTTTTGTACGAGATAGCATCATGGGTTTTTTCTCTTTGAGGATTTGTGTCGGCCGGCGCGGGCAGGCCATTGCGACTCGAGTCATTCGGCATGGGCGGCGAGAAAGTGCGCCGCTAACTCGTCGAGGTCTTCCACGATCAGCTTCGGTCGCCACGGCGAGGCGTCCGCGTCGGCGCGTGTCGCTTCGCCGGTCAACACGAGCACTCCCACAGCGCCGCTTTGGCACGCCAGCGCGATGTCGGTGGCCAGACGATCACCGACGAACATCAGTTGCTCCGGGCGCAGGTTCAATCGCCTCAACAGGCCCGCGAGCATTCGCGGATCCGGCTTGCCGATGACGATGGGGGATTGTCCCGTCGCACAGTGCAAGGCCGCGCAAATCGCGCCGCAATCCACCAGCAACGTGGGTTGATCCGTGGGACATAATTTGTCCGGGTGGCTGGCGATGAATGGCTTGCCCTGTTTGATCCACCATGCCGCCCGGCACAGCCGCCGGTATTCCAAAGTGCGATCAAACCCCACCACGACCGCATCGGGAGGTATGTCGCCATCGGCCTCGCCCGCATCCTCAAAACCCAGTGCCACCATTTCCTGTCGCATCGCCGGTGTGCCGAGGATGAACAGGCGATTCGCCTCCGGCAGATGCGCCCGCAGGTACTCGGCGGTGGCATGCGTGGAGGTGTAAATCTGATCCGCCGTCACCGACAGGCCCATCCCGCCCAGCCGGTGGAGATACTCCGAGCGGTTGTGGGAGGAGTTGTTGGTGATGAACGAATACCCGACGCCAAGGGAATGCAACCTTGCCAGCAGGCGCGGCGTGGCGTCGAAAAGACGATCGCCCAAGTAAATTGTGCCATCCATGTCGAAGGCAACGTGACGAATGGATTGAAGATTGGTCGGTACTGTATTCATGAAATCAAGCCCAAAAGAGAAAACGACCACCCGGTTGCAACCGCGGGGCCGTTCTCTTTTCTCTGGGCCGATGAATGCAATGCCAATTTTTAATTTACACCAACATCTGTATCCTATCGAGTTCTTTCGCAGTGTCAAACAGGTTTAATGCCCTGAAAAAGGTGGCTTTGCTTTGGATTCCGCATCCCGCGCATCAAGGCGATCCGTTGCCGTGCAGCCCCGCCGATCCTTCGACCGGTGGCTGGAGAAGCCGGTCATTCCGGTGCTGTCACACGTGCGGAGCGACGCGCTTCTGTTGGCGCACGCCAGCACGCTGTGCCTGCAAGGCGTCGAGCTGGCTGATTTATCGTCCGTGCTGCGGGGGTTGAGCGTTTCGGAGTTGCGGGCCATTCCGCTGCTGGTGCACATTGATCTGCTGGCCGGCTTGAACAGCGATGAGGCCGGGGTTCGCTTTGTCGCCTCGCAATCGCGCGTGGATGGCATCATTACGGTTCGCCCGCATCTGGTGAGTGTTGCGCGCCAATTGGGACTGCGGGTGATACTTCGCATGTTTCTTCAGGATGGACGCGCCGTGGAGCGGGCTGTGAGCATTGCGGAAAAATACAAACCCGACGCCATTGAACTGCTCCCCGGTGTGGCTGCCGTCGAGGCGGCCAGCGCATTTGCTCGACTGCCCGTGCCCCGACTCGCGGGAGGATTGATCCACTCCGAGGCGGTGGTGCGCCGCATTCTGGATAGCGGCTGCCAGGCCATCAGCACCAGCGACCGCGCTCTGTGGCGATTGAACGAAATCTAAACGAATGTGATATACAAGCCATCCATGTTCGTTTTACCTGAGAAGTCAAGAGAGAAAAAACGATGACGCACGGTGACTGGACCATTCGCGGAAACATTGCGCCCAGGGACGTCATCATCCAATGTCACCGCGGAGGCGGGGAGGTCGCTCCGGAAAATACCATCGAGGCTTTCGATATGGCCTGGGAGCTTGGCGGCCTGCCCGAAGCGGATCTGCGCACCACCGTGGACGGTGTGATCGTGGCGTTTCACGATCGTAATTTCGAGCGGGTGGTGACGGATTCCAATGAGCAACTGGCCTCGCAGGGTGTGGCCGACGTGACTTGGGAGGTGCTGTCGCAACTGGATGTCGGCGCGTTTCGCGGCGAGCAATTCCGTGGCCAGCGGGTGCTACGGATGTCCGACGCTTTCTCCGTGATGCGTGGCCGGCCTGAACGCAGGATGTATCTCGATGTCAAGAACATCGATCTCAAGGCCTTGGCGGATGAAGTCAATCATCACGCGGTTCAAAAACAGGTGATATTGGCGTCGCCCCGGCACCCGGATTTGCAAAAGTGGAGCGCCTTGTCGCCGGACTCCGGCTCATTGCTTTGGATGGGTGGATCGACGGAGGAAAAAACGGCAAGGGTCGCGGAACTCGAACGCCTGGGGTTTGCGGGCGTGACGCAAATTCAATTTCACGTCGGCCCGCGGGACGATGGCGACTGCGACCGTGCCGATGCGCTGACGATACCGGACGCCGAATTGGCGCGCGTGGGCCGCGTTTGTCGTGAGCATGGCGTGCTGTTTCAAGCGGGGGTGTTCAAGTGCGACGACCCGCGGGTCTTCAACCGGCTGCTGGAATTGGGCGTGATGTCGTTTGCGACCGATTATCCTGAAATCACCTTCGCGGCGGTCGCTGAATTCGTAAAGTGCTAAGAGCCGGGGCAATGATTGCCGCCCGCCACAACCCCTGATCCACGGGAACCGATCGCCGCGTTTTTATTTGCCAACGCTTCTTTAACAGGTATGTCCTCATGGCCGCACATTCAACCGCATCCGCCACAGTCCAAGACGCTCTCACTTCCGCCACTGACACGCGGCAGTTGGAAATCGGTTTTAACATTCTCCAAGCGACACCGGCCTATTTCAGCGGCATGTTTCCCGATCGCAAGGCGGTGATTGTCGCCGACCCCAATACCTTTGATGCCGCGGGACGAACCGTCGCCGACGCATTTGAGCGTGCCGGGCTTGGCATGGAGCGTCCCTTTATATTCAGCGACCCTGCCCTTTATGCCGAGCATGGATTCGTCGATGCGCTCGAGGCATCCTGCAAGTTGCACCAAGCCATTCCGCTTGCCGTCGGGGCGGGAACGATCAACGACATCGTCAAGCTGGTGGCGCATCGGGTTGGCCGGCGCTATATGTCGATTGCGACTGCGGCATCGATGGATGGTTACACGGCGTTCGGCGCGTCGATCACGTACCGTGGTTCCAAGCAAACCTTTGATTGCCCCGCGCCGCTTTCGGTGATTGCCGACTTGTCGGTAATCGCGGCCGCGCCACCAATTAACAACGCGGCCGGTTACGCCGACTTGGCCGCCAAGATCACCGCCGGCGCCGATTGGATCCTCGCCGACGCGCTGGGAGTCGAGCCAATCGACTCCCGCGCTTGGTCGCTCGTTCAGGATCATTTGCGCAACTGGTTGCAAGACCCCCAAGGCGTGCGCCGTGGCGACACCACGGCCATTGCGGGCTTGGTCGAGGGGCTGATGATGGGGGGGTTTGCGATGCAGTGGATGAAATCCAGTCGCTGCGCATCGGGTGCCGAGCATCAATTCAGCCACTTGTGGGACATGGAACATCACACCCACCAGGGTGCCGCGCCTTCGCACGGTTTCAAGGTCGGCATTGCCACGCTGGCGATCACGCGACTCTACGAGCAACTGCTTCAACAAGATTTCACCCGGCTTGACGTGGCCGAGGCTGTGTCGCACTGGCCGGATTGGAAGGAGATGGAGGCATCAATCCGCGCGCTGTACGAGGTGGCCGAGATTCGGGAGAAAGCAATAGAAGAGTCACGCGCCAAATACATTGCGCGTGACGCTTTGGCGGAGCAACTCAACGTGCTTGTTTCAAAGTGGGGCGACATTTGCGGTCGAATCCAAAAGCAGTTGATCCCGTCGGATCAGTTGGCGCAAATGTTGGCCCAAGCGGGAGCGCCCATCGAGCCGGAGATGATTGGCATCAGCCAGACGCGGCTCAAGCAAAGCCATCGCAAGGCCGCACACATTCGTCGCCGCTTCACCCTGCTGGATCTGGCGGCGCGCATCGGGCAACTCCCAGGCTAAAAGTGTGACGGCAATCCCCACCTTAACGACTCCGGGTAAAAGTATTTCTGCGATTCACTTTTGGATAAGACTCTTTCATGCTGACACTTCTGACCATCGCCGGCGGGGTCGCGTTGATTCTTTTTGCCGCCCGCTTTCTGCGCAAAGGACTCGACCGGCTGTTTGGCAATCGCCTTGAGGGGCTGATGCAACGCATGGCCCATACGCGGTTGCGGGCGTTCGTGGCGGGGGTCAGCGTGGCGGTGGTCGCGCCGTCGTCCACCACGGTTTCGATCTTGGCCGTGCAGACGGTCAATTCCGGCCAACTGCCACCACAGCGCGTGTTGCCGATCATGCTGGGGGCCGACATCGGGCTGACCGTGCTGGTGATGCTGATCGCCATGCGACTGGACTTGGTCGCGCCGGCGATGATTTTCATGGGCGTCATTCTGTACCAATTCACCTCCCCCACCTGGAGCCGGGGGCTGGGGCAGATCGTGCTGAGCCTGGGGTTCATCTTCATGGGCATCGCCACGATTTCGCAGGGCGCGGTTGGCGTGGTGGGGAATCCCGATGTGGCTGAACTGTTGCAAATCGCCGCCCGTCACCCCGCGGCGTTGATGTTGATCTCGGTGGTGCTGGCGGTGGTCCTGCAATCCTCCACCGCCACCATCGGCTTGGCGATGGGCGTGGCGGGAGCGATGGTGTCCGGCACCGGGCCGGGCGGCGTCGTGGGTCTTGGGCAGACCGATGCCCTGACGCTGGCGATTCCGATTGTGCTGGGCGCCAACGTCGGCATGGGCATCACCATGCTGGGGTTGGGCTGGGGGCAACCCGACACACGAAGACTTTCCCTGGCGAATCTGGCATTCAAAGTGACCACGGCCTTGATCCTCTTTTTCCTCATCACCCCCGTGAGCAATCTCGTCGCCGGGATGAATCTCACGCTCGATGCCCGAATCGCAACGCTCCACACCGGATTCAACCTCGTCAAAGCCTGCCTGTTTCTCCCGCTGATCACCCCGGTCTTCCGCCTTGTCTCCAAAATCACACCCACCCCCGACGGCCCAGCGACGTTCGGCCCCAAGTACATCAACAACCAGCGCATCGACGGCGTGGCGCTCGCCCTGGGCCAAGCACGCCAAGAACTCAACCGCGTCTCGGCCATCGTTCGATCCATGCTTGATGACGCCTGGATCGCACTGGGCGACCGCAACATCAAACTGGCCCATGCCGTGCAGGATCGTGATGATCAAGTTGATGAACTCGACACCGCCATCAAACATTTTCTCACCCGTGTCGTGGGCCACGACGCCGATCCGCAGGACTCCGCCAACGTCATGGCCCAGTTGCGCTATCTCAACGAACTGGAATCAATGGGCGACATCATCGACCGCAATATCGCCGAACTGGCGATCAAGCGTGCGCGGGAGGCGATCTCATTTAGCGAAATCGGTTGGAGCGAGTTGGACGGCTTTTACCGAATGGTCGCCGAAAACATCCTCATCGCCGAAACGGCCTTCAGCACGCAAAATCGCCTGCTTGCCCGGCAGTTGCTCCGTCACAAGCAAAAAGTTAACGAGGAAGAGCACCGACTCCGCGACCGGCATTTCGAGCGTCTTCGCCTGGGAGAAGCCCGAAGCCTTGAATCCAGTTCGGTTCATCTGGACATCATCACCCACCTAAAACGCCTCAATTCCAGCGTCGCCCATGTGG
>JBBRGB010000156.1:0-8578 GCA_038241095.1 Phycisphaerales bacterium | reverse complement strand
CACCGTGCCCGCCGAGGCCATGCTGGGGCGGGCCTCGGCCACGTGGCTGGTGGCGGAACTGGCGCTGGCGGTGGGCATGATGCTGCTGTCCCGCGCGTTTTGGCGCTTCGCATTGCGGTTTTATTCCAGCGCTTCGAGTTGAGGAATCATCCGAAGCAATGAGCCGCGCACGAAGTAAGCGGTGCCTTCACCCTTAACCGCCAAGAATCGCCAAAACCGCGACATTCCAAACATGATCATCATGAAAAAAACCCGGCGGGATGGCCGAGTTTCGTTTGAAATCAAAGCACCGCGTTTGTTTACCCGCGGTGGTTCATCGCCACGTAATCGCGTTCCTTGGGGCCGGTGTAAATCTGCCGGGGCCGGCTGATGCGGCTGTCCTTGTCGTCGTGGATTTCCTTCCAGTTGGCGATCCAGCCCGGCATGCGACCGATGGCGAACATCACCGTGAACATGTTGATGGGAATGCCCATCGCCCGCATGATGATGCCGGAGTAGAAATCCACGTTGGGATAAAGCTTCCGCTCGACGAAGTAAGAGTCCTTCAGCGCCACCTCTTCGAGTTGGCGGGCGATGTTGAGCAGCGGGTCGTTGACTTTGAGCTTGGCCAGCACCTTGTCGGCTTGCTCCTTCAAGATTTGAGCGCGGGGGTCAAAGTTCTTGTACACGCGGTGGCCAAAGCCCATGAGCCGCTTGTTGGAGCCTTTGGTCTTGACCTGATCGACGAACTGCTTGAGATCGACTTGGTTGCTGTGGAGGTATTCGAGTTGTTCGAGCACGGCCACGTTGGCACCACCGTGGAGCGGGCCCCACAAGGCGCAGACGCCGGCGGAGACGGAGGCGAAAAGATTGGCCCCGCTGGAGCCGACCATGCGCACGGTGCTCGTCGAGCAGTTCTGCTCGTGATCCGCGTGAAGAATCAGAATGAGGTTCAAGGCCTGCACCACATCCGGGTCCGGCTCCGAGCGCCGGTTGGGGATGGAGAACATCATGTGCAGGAAGTTTTCGCAGTAGCTGGCATCAGGCCGCGGATACATGATCGGCTGACCGATGGAGGTCTTGTACGACGCCGCCGCCACCGTGCGCACCTTCGAGAGCAACCGTGCCGCGGCGGATGCGAAGGTGTCTTCGCTTTCCATCTTCAGAATGTCGGGGTGGTAGCACGACACGGCGTTAATCATGGCCGAGAGAATCGCCATGGGGTGTCCCGATGCGAAACCGTCGAACATCTGCCGCAGACCTTCGTGGAGCATTTCGTGCTCGATGAGCAGGTCACGGAAGCGGCGAAGCTGGGGTTGCGTGGGAAGCTCGCCCCAGATGATGAGGTAGGCCGTCTCGACGAAGGTCGAGTGCTTGGCGAGTTGTTCGATGGGAATGCCGCGGTAGCGGAGGATGCCTTTTTCGCCGTCGATGAAGGTGATGGCACTCTTGCAAGCGCCGGTGTTGCCGTAGCCTTCATCCAGGGTGATGCAGCCGGTCTGATCGCGGAACTTGGAAAACTCGATGCCGCATTCGTCCTCGGTGCCCTTGATGACGGGGTACTCGTAGGTCTTGCCTCCGATTTCGATTTTGGCGGTGCCCGCGGCGGTGACGGGGTGGGAGATGGCCTTGGGAGGCGTGGTGGGGGTCACTTGAGCCATGTGGGGTTGCAACTCCTTGCGGTGGGTTCGTGATTTGTCTGCTGGTAGTTTGCAGGTAGTTTAGGGAGGCTGGAAGCGGGTTGCCACTGCGGGCGGAATGCCTGCGTCTTTTCGTCGGACGCGCATCGGGGACGATGCGGCTAATAGTCAGACAGTGGAAGCGTGGCGTGATGATTTGGGAAGGTTGATAAGGCTCAGGCTTTCCATGTGGCCTTGAAGTCGGTGATGGCCTTGGTGAACTTGGCTTCGAGGTCCTTGTCGAAGGCTTTTTTGCCGGCGAGTTCTTGCCGCAGGGCGTCGGCCGGGCCGTGGAAATAGGCCACCAGCGCCTTGGTGAAGGCCGAGACGTTTTTGATGGTCACATCGTCCATCAGCCCGCGGGTACCGGCGAAAAGCTGCACGATCTGGTCGACGACTTCCTGTGGTTGGTAGCAAGGCTGCTTGAGCAGTTCGACCATGCGTGCCCCGCGGTCAAGCTGGCGTTGCGTGGCCTTGTCGAGTTCGGTGCCCAACTGGGCGAAGGCTTCGAGTTCACGGTAGGCGGCCAAGTCGAGTCGCAGCGTGCCGGCGACTTGCTTCATGGCCTTGATCTGGGCATTGCCACCCACGCGGGAAACGGAGATGCCGACGTTGATCGCGGGTCGCACACCGGCGAAGAAAAGTTCGGGCGTCAGGTAAATCTGGCCGTCGGTGATGGAGATGACGTTGGTGGGAATGTAGGCCGAGACGTCGCCTTCCTGGGTTTCGATGATGGGCAGTGCGGTGAGGCTGCCGCCGCCGTTGGCATCGCTGAGCTTGGTGGCTCGTTCCAAGAGGCGGGAGTGGAGATAGAACACGTCGCCGGGATACGCCTCGCGGCCGGGCGGGCGGCGAAGCAACAGCGACAACTGGCGATAGGCCACCGCCTGCTTGGAAAGATCGTCATAGATGCAGAGCACGTGCTTGCCGTTCCACATGAAATACTCGCCCATGGCCGTGCCGGCGTAAGGCGCGATGTATTGCAGAGGCGCGGGGTCGGAGGAGGAAGCAACCACGACGATGGTGTATTCCATCGCGCCGTGTTGCCGCAGCATTTCCACGGTGGTGGCGACGGTCGATTCTTTGCCACCGACCGCCACGTAGATGCAATAGACGGGTTGATCGGTTTTGTGCGTGTAGGCCTGGTTGATGATGGCGTCGATGGCGACACTGGTTTTGCCGGTCTTGCGGTCGCCGATGATCAGCTCACGCTGGCCGCGGCCGATGGGCACCATCGAGTCGATGGCCTTGATGCCCGTTTGCAGCGGATTGGTCACCGGCTGGCGCTGAGCGATGCCGGGAGCGATGATGTCAACTTTGCGTGTCTCGCTGGACTGGATGGGGCCTTGCCCGTCGAGCGGTTCGCCAAGGGAGTTGACCACCCGGCCCAACAGGCCTTCGCCCACGGGCACGGAAAGCAACTGGCCCGTGGAACGCACGGTCATGCCTTCTTTGATCTTCAAGTAATCGCCGAAGATGACCGCGCCGACCACATCCTGTTCAAGGTTGAACACCTGGCCGCGGACGACTTCACCGTCGCCGACCTCGAAGTCCAGCAGTTCGCTGGCCATTGCCTTGGAAAGGCCGTAGATGCGGGCGATGCCGTCGCCGACCTCGATGACCTGCCCGACCTGCGAGACTTCGAGGTCCGAGGCGTACTGGGTCAGTTCCTGTTCGATCACGCTGGCGATTTCGTCGGTGTTGATTTTCATTTTCGTCTCTGGGGCTGTTGGTCGTCGTTGGGTTGGGTCGGTCGTTTTGGTTACTGAGAGTTACACAGATAAACACAGATTTACACAGATGAACACGGATGAAGAAAAGAAGGGATGGTCAGTCATGCAGGGCTTCATTCATTCTTCCCATCATGTTTCATTTCTGTTCTGGGTCATTTCTTATCAGTGTTCATCTGTGTTAATCCGTGTTAATCCGTGTTACAAAAAAGGAATAAACAAAGTCGTCCAGTTCAAGCCTGCGCCATTTTGGCGAAGGACCCTCGCGCCTGCTGGCGGGCGTCTTGCACCAGGTGTTCTTCGAGCCTTCTCAGGTGGGCGGCCACGGAGCCGTCGATGATCTCATCGCCGATGCGGAGCTTGATGCCGCCGATCAAGGCCTCGTCCACATGCTGCGCCAGCGTCACCTTGCGTTGCAGTTTCTCGCTGAGCTTTTGCGCGATGTCGTCCAAGGCCGCGACATCCAGTGGAGCCGCCACCCAGGCGTCGGCCTTGACCACGCCATGCTTCTCATCCAGCAGCAGCAGAAACGCCCGCGCGATGTTGGGCAGTTCCCCGAAGCGCCCGCGCTGGGCCAGGATTTCCAGAAAGCGATAAACAAGATCGCTGACCCGGCCCTTGAACACCCGCTGGAGAATCTCCTTGCGCTTGGCCAAGCCCAGCGTGCGGGATTCGATCAACCCCGTTAATTGCGGCTTGGCTTTGACGACCTCCATTAAATCGCGCATCTGTTGCGCCACGCCGTCGAGGTCATGCGCCTTCTCCGCGGCGCTGAGCAGCGCCTGGCCGTACACGCGCTCCAAGGCGCTTAACAAGTTGCTTTCATTTTGCGCCATGGGGGGCAGTCCTTTAGACCTTGGCCGTCTGGAGTTTGTTGACCGCTTCGCGCACCAGATCGTGCTGGTCTTCGGGCTTGATTTCACGCTTGACGATGCGGCCGGCCACTTGGGTCGAGAGCCGGGCGATCTGCGTGTAAACATCCGCCAGGGCCTGTTCCTTGGCGTGCTGGATTTCAGCTTCGGCACGCTTGCGGGCCGCGACGATGCCCTCCTGGGTTTCATCCGCCATGCGGTGGGCGATGGCCTCGGCGTCCTGTCGGCCCTTGTCGATGATGGCGACCACCTCGGTGCGGGCTTTGGCCAGTTGCGCTTCGTACTCGGCGAGCTTGGCCACGGCTTCCTTGGCGCTGCGCTCGGCCCGCTCAAGATCGGCCTTGATGCGGTTTTCCCGATCCTGCAAGCCCTTCAAGATCGGCCCCCAAGCCAGCTTTTTGAGCACTAGGAGCAGCAGCAGAAAGACAATGACCGCCGCGGCCGACTGGTAGATCGTGCCGGCGAAGGGATTGGCGGCCGCATCCTCGGCCAAGGCCGGGCTGGCGGCGAGTGCCAGAATCCCGCAAGCCATCAGGTAACGCATGATCGATTCCTTGTTCACTATTTCACTCGTGCGGTGGGTGGCGGTGGGGGGGTGCGAGGGGCCGCATGGTTACGCGCCGCGGGTCAAAAATCGCCGCGGCGCATAAGCACACGGCCCGGCCCGGTTGGGGGCGGGTCGTGCGCTTGGGTTACTTGAGCACCACGAGCATGGTCACCACAACGCCGAAGAGGGTGAACCCTTCGATGAGTGCCGCCGAGAGCAGCATGGTGGTGAAGATGCGTCCGCCGGCCTCGGGCTGACGGGCGATGGACTCGACGGCCGAGGCACCGATGCGGCCGATGCCGCGGGCGGCACCGATGACAACCAGGCCCGTGCCGATGGCCGCGCCGAAGTAGGCACCGTTGAGACCACCGGGGAAGAACCACGAGCCGGCTTCGACAGTTTGGACGGTGGCGTGGGGCATGGCGGCTTCAACGCCGGTGCCATCGTACTGGGCGCTGGCGGTGCTGACACCCAGCAGCAGGGTGGCCATCACGGCCGCGATCGCAAAAAACATCCGCATGATCGAACACTCCAAAACAGTGATGCGGTGAGCGTCGCATCGGTTGTTGACCCCGACCTCGCGGTAACTCCGGTCGCCTCACTCGACCGAACGGGGTTTGTTGATTCAGTTGCGAACACGAAGACACGAAGTCACGAAGCAAGGCATTCAAGAGGCTTGAGGCTTGCCCCGGATAGGCTGGAGGCTTGCGCAAGCGTGCCAAGATCGATAGTGATGTTCCATGTCGCCATATCCGTTTCGTTGCCTTCCTTCGTGTCTTCGTGTCTTCGTGTTCCACACTTCTCCTTCAATGGCTTCCCGCGGCGTGCGAGGCGTGCAGGGGGGTGGCCTGCGTCACATCCACACCATGTTGCTGGGCGTGGGGCAGGCCTTGGCCTTCCACCGGATGCTCGTGTTCCTCATGCTCATGCACCACGAGCTGCGCCAGGAACAGGCAGGTCAGGAAGGTGAAGATGTAGGCCTGAATAAAGGCCACCAGGATTTCCAGGAGGAAGATGGCCGTCGCGCCCAGCAGCGGAATCAACGCCAGGCCGTGGCCCGCCACACCGCCCAAGGCCAGCGACAGCGAGACGACGAACGAGAGCAGCACCGCGATGATGATGTGCCCGCCGGTCATGTTGGCGAAGAGTCGCAAGGCCAGGGCGAAGGGCTTAACGAACATGCCCATGATTTCCACGGGGATCATGATGGGCCACATGAAGACCGGCGACCCGGCCGTCAGGTGCTTGAGAAAGCCGATGGGGTCTTTGAAGAAGGCGATGCTGTTCCAGTAGAGAAACGCGATGACCGCCAAGGCCCCGGTGACCCAGATGGATTGCGTGGCCGTGCCGCCGATGCCGTGGCCGTGCGAACCCCAGCCAAAGAGGGCGGTGATGTCAAGAAACGGCACCAGCCCCAGCAGGTTGCAGACCAGAATGAACCAGAAAAACGTCCAGAGCATGGGCGTGTATTTGTCGGTCTGTTCTTCGAGCACGGGGCGGAAAACTTCATCCCGCAGATAGAGGCAGACGGCTTCGACGAGATTGGCCCACAATCCTTTGGCGCGGAGGTCTTCGATGTCGCCGGTGCGACCGGTGGCGATGCGCCGGGCCGCGGGCACCACGATCAGGGCCGTCACCACGGCACTCAGGGCCAGCATGACCGTGACGTTGCTGATGACCCAGCCGTCGCCCAGGCCCCAATTGCCCACGATCAGCGGCTTGTCGGTGACGTGACCCACGGGATTTGCGGCCGCCAAGAGCGGCAATAAGTTCATCACGTTGCGGTCTCCACGTTGAGCCTCTTTTCGCCGTTGCCCGTCGCTTGGCCGCTCTTGGGCGGTGCCAATGCGTCCTTCAACCACAGGTACCGCGCCACCAGCGACGCTTCGACCATCAACAGCGGCAGGTACATCACCACCAGCGTCAGCATCACGCTCTTGGCCGGCAGGTGCGCCAGTTTAACCAACATCGCCCCGGCCAGTACGCACAGCACGATCCGACCACCCGCGCCGATGAAATATCCCCAAATCGTGGCCATGACACCCAGCGGCCCCAAGAGCGTCACCGGCGCCAAGGCCAGCAGCGCCGCGATCCACGACACCGCCGCCGCCAGCAGAAGTCCGCGTGTATCCGTAACCGTTTCATGCGGCACAATCAGCCACGCCAAGCCCAACGCCACCATCGCCGTAAGCGTCAGCCAAACCGTCGCCGACAGGGCGGCGAAAGGGGGGTGCGAAGGCTGCGGTGAGGAGGAGGGCGGGCTGCTCATGATGAGAGTCGAATGCGTTGGGCCAAGACCGTGTGTTTTATCGTCAGAAGAAGCGCTGAGCCTGTTTCCAGAGGTTGTAGAGACCGCCCACCAAGCCCACGAACAGACCCGTGAGCAGGAAGATCGGACTGGTGTCAAAGTGGCCATCGAGCCACCAGCCGCCCAAGGCCATGAGTCCCACCGCCCCGGCCAGTTCCACGCCCGCGCCCAGCATCGAAAACGGGTTGGGGGGATGACGCCGCTTGCCGTCGAGCTTCTCACTCTGTGCTTTACTCTTATCGGTTTGCGCCAAGCCCCCGCCTTGCTTTTCCGATTCTCCATGTGACGATTCGTGTGGTTCTGGCTTCATGACCAATCACCCCGCGAATCGCCATCGATTTCGCATCGGCACCCCGCGTCGAGCAAGGGAATCGTCAAGGGACAGGAAGGTTACAGACGCCCCGCAAAAGTGTCAAACGCATTGGAATTATTCCACCAACCAGGTCTGCGGAGAAAAAGGGGACATCCACAATTTCCTTGACACAGTGAAGATTCGAACAACAAAGAATTGGATTTCCCTACACTTGCATAAGTTCATCGAGGACCCCACCATGCCCACAAAAACTTGGCAACTCCCCTACGGCCGCGATCACCTGACCGTCACGTTGCCCGACACAACCACTGTTTTGGAACCCGCCGAGATCGCGCCACCCTTGACCGACCCGGTGGCGGCGGTGGTTGGCTCGCTGCAATCGCCCATCGGCTCGCCTTCCCTGGCCGAGTGCTTGGCGCGGAAAAAACCGGCCACCGTCGCCATCACCATCAGCGACATCACCCGGCCAGTCCCCAACGAAATCGTCTTGACCGCCTTGCTGGAAATCCTCAACCAACAAGGCATCCGCGACGAGCGGGTCGTCGTGGTCATCGGCACCGGCATGCACCGCCCCAGCACGTCGGCCGAGCGTCTGCACATGTTGGGGGCATCACTGGTCAGTAGGCTCCGCGTGGAAGACCATCGCGCCGATGATGCCGCGGGATTGGTGAAACTCAGCGATGATCCACCCATCGCCATCAACCGCCTTTTTCACGAGGCCGACTTCCGCATCGTCACCGGCTTGATCGAGCCGCACTTCATGGCCGGGTACAGCGGCGGTCGCAAGGGCGTCTGCCCGGCCCTGGTCGATCTGGCCACCATCCAACGCTTCCACGGCCACGCCATCCTCAGCGACCCCCGCAGCACCGCCGGCGTGCTCGACGGCAACCCCTGCCACGCTGAGGCCCTGCGCGTCGCCCAGCGCGTCGGCGTCGATTTCCTGGTCAACGTCACCATCGGAGAGGGGCGGAAGGTCACGGGCGTTTTCGCCGGTGATCTCGTGGCCGCGCATGAAGCGGGTTGCAAATTCGTCGCCCGCCAGGCGGTTCGCATCGACGAGCCGTTCGACTTGGTGGTGACCAACGCCGGCGGATACCCGCTGGACCAGACCTTCTACCAAACGGTCAAAGGCATGGTCGCGGCTCTGCCC
>JBBRGB010000155.1:0-8649 GCA_038241095.1 Phycisphaerales bacterium | reverse complement strand
CGGTTTCGATCGCGCGTCTCTGTTCCTAGAGTTCAATTGCAAACCAAGCGGTTTGAAGATTACCCGCTGGACGCCATCTTGGGTTCAACCGGGGGAACTTCCGGGGATACTTCCGGGGGTGAGGGCATCGTCTGTCGCCGGGTGACGGCCACGGTGGATCGCACGGATTTGATGGAGGTGCAAACGCCGCAGGTTTTCCAAGCCGATCTGTTGCGCCGCGCGTATGCCCGCATCAGCTCTGGGGCCGCGCAAGGCGCAGGCATCACCGATGACGCCGGCTTGGTTGAAGCCTTAGGCCAAGCCGTGATGGTGGTCGATGGCGAAGTGACGAACCTGAAAATCACCCGTCCCGACGACATGGAACTGGCCCAAGCCATCATCGCTTGGCGGCGCGGCAAGGAAAGCGCCACCCAAGCCGCCAAGCGCTTGTTCGTCGATGAGGATGAGTGACACACCGAGGGCGGGGGGCGCGCTCCGCCATCCACCAGGTGGTCATGGTCGGAGGCCCCGGAGAGTAAACTTTCCGTCATCCATTCGAGGACATCGTTTAACGCGATGACGATGCGTGTTGCGAGTCAGTCACATTCAGCGCTTCTGCCTGCACGATGGCCCGGGTCTGCGCACCACGGTGTTTTTGCAGGGCTGTTCGCTGCGCTGCTGGTGGTGCCACAATCCCGAGGCGCAGGCCATGCGGGCCGATCACGCCAGGGACTGGGAAGTGGCGACGCTGGCCGCGGAGCTGCTGCGCGATGAGCGTTGGTGGCGGGCCGGTGGCGCTGCGGGTGTTCAGGTTGGCGGGGTCACGCTGTCGGGCGGTGAGCCGCTGTTGCAGGCCCAAGGGGCGGGCGAGTTGCTGGATTGTCTTGGCGGGCATGGCACGCATCGCGTGGTGGAGACGGCCGGGGCCGCGCCGCGTCAAGCGTTTGAGACGCTCTTGCCACGAGTGGAGCTTTGGCTTTACGATCTGAAGTCGGTGGACGACAAAGTGTTTCGCGCCGGCACGGGCGGCGAGGCAATAACGCCGATGAACAATCTCGCATGGCTTCTTGATGAAACGGCCGCCGAGGTGCGGGTGCGCCTGCCGGTGATTCATGGCTTTAACAATGATGACACGCAGCTTCAACGCATGGCCGACTGGCTGTCGCGGCGACGGCGGCGGCCCATTGTCGAGCCGCTGGCCGGGCACATGGTCAACAAGCCCGGTGCCGCCCGTGAAACTTGGCCCGTGGCCTCGCCGCAGGTTGATGCGTCGATGATGAACCACGTCCGCCAACTGCTGGCCCACGCCGGCCTGGAGATACTTTGACCATGCCATCCCTCCTCGAAACAGCCCAAAACAAGCTCTTTGAAGCCGCCGACACCGTATGCCTGGAACGTGCCCGCCTCGTCACCGAAGCCTGGGCGCTGCATGAAAACGATCCCGCGCCGCTGCGTCGCGCGCGATGCCTGGCGCACATTCTCCAACACATGACGCTGGACTTGACCGCCAATCCCCTCATGGCCGGCAACACCTCCACTTCGCCGCGGGCTTGGATGATCGTGCCTGAGCACGGCTTTGGCACGCCCCGCCAAGTCGAAGTCGAACATGATGAACTGGTGGGTTTTCTCGATGACAAGATCCCCCAACCCCTGCGCGACTTCTGGAAGGATCGCGCCGCCCCGGCGACAGGCGGCGGGCCATCGGGCATCGGCCACTTGGCCATCGACTTGGACCTCGTGGTCAACGTCGGGCTGACGGCCATCATCCAGCGCATCGAGCAATCCGTGGCCGGTGACCCCGTGTACCGCCAGGCGCAGGTCATCGCATTGCAAGCGGTCATCGACTGGTCGCATCGCTACGCCAAGGCAGCCGCGGCCCTGGCCGTGACGACGGCGGATGAAGCGTTGGCGTTGGCGCATCGCCGCGTGGCCGAGGCCTGCGCCAATGTACCCGCCAACCCGGCGCGCAATCTTTTCGAGGGCCTCCAAGCCATCGCCTTGGCGCACTTGGCGACTTCCATCGAAGGCCACGGCATGTCGATTTCCGTGGGCCTGCCCGACCGCGCCTTGGCGCGCTTCGCCGATGAGGCCCGCGACCACGCCGGGCAAGCCGTGGCCGACACGCGGGCGTTTCTGCTCAAGATCGCGGCCAACAGTTTTCTGGGGCGCGGTTCCAAAACCCAGGCCCTCACCGTCGGCGGTCGCAACGTCGATGGCACCGACGCCTGCAATGCCGTCACGCGAACTTTCCTCGAAGCCTTCGAACGCACCGCGGTGAGCGACCCGCACCTGTTTTTACGCTGGCACGCGGGCCTTGACCCGGTGGTGGCTCGGCGGGCGGCGGAGATGCTTGCGGGAGGGCGCAGCATGCCGTTGCTGATTAACGATGAGCCGACGATTCGCGGCTTTGAAACGCATGGCTTTGCCCCGGCCGATGCCGCGGAATACTGCGTCATCGGCTGCAACGAGTTGGGCATCCCCGGCCGGGCCTGTTCCTGCGCCGCGGGCATGGGCGGGGTGAACTACCTCGACCTGTTGCACAAAGTCATGCGCGACGCGAGCGTGCCAGCGCCCGAAAACATGGAAGCCCTGTGGACACGCTGCCAACAGGCCATGACCCGACACGCTCATCAGGCCATCACGTCGAGATTGGGCGAACGACAAAGCATGGCCCAAGAGTCGCCCACGCCCCTGACCAGCGCCTTGATGCGCGACTGCGAAGAGCGCGGCGTCGATCTGCTTCAGGACATGCCCTACCACCAGCCCGGCTTTTTTGAACGCGGCCTGAGCAATGCCGCCAACGCCCTGGCGGCCATCGAGGAAGTGGTCTTCACCACGCGCGAAACGAGTTGGCAACAACTGCTCGACGCAATGGACAAAGACTGGCGGGATGACGCGGCGGCTTCACTGCGACAGCGCTTGGAGATGACGCCGCACTGGGGCAACGACGATGACCGCGCCGATCGCTGGGCACAGCGCCTTCTTGATTGCCGCACGCAAAGCCTGCGCGACACCGCCGCGGCCACCGGCTTGCCACCGATCATGGCCTGCCACGTGGTGCGGTCGCTGCATCATCTTGACGGCTTCCGCATCGGCGCCACGCCCGACGGTCGCGCGGCCAAGCAGGCCGTGGGCGACAGCGTCGGCGGGGTCAGCGGCACCATGAGCCAGGGGCCGACCGCCATGCTCAACAGCGTGCTGAAAATCGACGCCCCCCGGCACTACCCCGGCGGGTACAACCTCAACATCACCCTTCCCGCCGGCCTCGCTGACGCGGGGGTGATCGCCACCTTGATCCACGGTTTCTTCGCAGATGGCGGGCAGGAATTGCAGGTCAACACCCTTGATGCCGCCCGCCTCCGCGCCGCCCGCAAGGAGCCGGAAAAGCACCGTGACCTGGTGGTGCGCATGGCCGGCCTCTCGGCGCGGTTCGTGGAACTTTCCACTTTGGAACAGGACGAACTCATCGCCCGCGCCGAACAATGCGCCATGACGCCGTGATGCGCAGCCCCCCGTGATGCGCGATGAAAACCTGCTTTGCGTTCGATGGGGCTTGGCGGTAAAACAACCAGCCGATTTCGTTACCCGCTTCCGCCCCCCCCCACTACCCCCCAACCCTCAAGGATCAACATGAAACGTCAAGACCTCGCCGTGCAGAGTTACTGCTTCCGTGGCTTCAAGGACAACGCCAAGGTCATCGAACTGGTCAAGCAAATCGGCTTGAATAAGATCGAGCTTTGCGGCGTGCATGTGGACTTTAACGACGAGTCCAAGCATGACGCGGTCATCAAGCAGTACCAAGATGCCGGGGTGCAAATCGTCAGCATCGGCGTCGAGGGTTTCGGCGCTGACGAAGCCGCGGCCCGCAAGCGATTCTCCTTCGCCAAGAAAGCCGGCTGCAAAATCATCAGCGCCAACTTCAGCCCCTTCACCTACCAGGCCGCGTTGCCCATCGTGTACAAGCTCTGCAAGGAGTTCGGCATCAACCTGGCGATTCACAACCACGGCGGCTACCACTGGCTGGGCAGCGGTGAAATCCTGGACTGGGTCTTCGCCACCACCCGCTGCTGCATCGGTCTGAACATGGACACCGCCTGGGCCTTGGACGCTCGGCAAAACCCGGTGCAGTGGGTCGAGAAGTTCTCCGAGCGGCTCTACGCGGTACACCTCAAGGACTTCGAGTTTGACCGCGCCCGCAAGAGCAAGGACACCATCGTGGGCCAGGGCAACGTCGATCTGCCCAAGCTGCTTTCCACGCTTAAGGACAAGGGTTTTTCAGGGCCTGCGATTTTGGAATATGAGGGCGATGTGAATGATCCCGTGCCGGCGCTGAAGCAGTGCGTCGAGGCGATTGAGAAGGCGGGGGTGTGAGGGGGAGGGGTTGAGAGGGTGAGAGGGTGACAAGGTGAGGGGGTGAGGGGGATATTGAGGAGAGAGTAGTTGCGTGATTATTTGAAGTCCCAGCCGCCGGAGCGGCTGGGCTTTCTTTTTTTTGTGTCGTCGGGTGTCGAGGTGATGCGCGTTTCAAAATCTCAAGACTCAAGACTCAAGACTCAAGACTGATCCCCCCCCCGCAACTTGCGGATGTCCACGGTGGTCATGCCGGCGCTGCGGGCGGAGGTGAGGCCCAGGTCGGTGTCCTCAAAGGCGCAGCAGCGTTGCGGGTTTACGCCCAGGCGTTTGGCCGCCAACAGGTAGGTGTCCGGGGCGGGCTTGTGGTGCTCGACATCCTCCATGGCCACGATGTGATCGAACCAGTCGGCCATGTGGAGGTTGTGCAGGGTGCGTTGGACGATGTGGCGGTAGCCGCCGGTGGCCACGGCCATCGGCTTGATGCCACGATAACGCCGGGCCACGGCCACCACCGGCTCGATGGGCAGCACCGCGTGAAGCAGTTCCTCAAACGCCGCCTCTTTGAGGGCTGCGGCTTCGACGGGGTCGAGGGTGACGCCCTGCTCCGACGCCAGCATGGCCATGATGCGATGCGCTGGCACGCCACCCAGCGAATAGAAACGGTCTTCGGGAAAGGTCAGGCCCAGTTGCCCCACCGTGCGGCTCCAAGCCTGAAAGTGGGCCGGCATGGTATCGGCCAAGGTGCCGTCACAGTCAAAAACCAAGGCGTCGAAGGAATCGAAATCAAGGACGGTGAAATCAGGCATGGCGGGGTGGTGTTCGTAAAGCGGTGGGGAGGAAACGAAGGGGCGAAGGATACCACGATCAGAGCCGTGGGGCGTAAGCCCCCGGTGCCTTTTCGCATTGTCGGAGCCGAAGGGCGGAAGCCCTCGGCCGAGAGTGCAAGGGCGCAGTCACACGCAGGGAGTTCGACCGGGGGCTTACGCCCTTCGGCTCCGACGGCAACGCGATGTATGCTTTGTCGCATGAGCGATGAGTCCGCACAATCGGTGACGGAAGAACCGGCTGGCGTCGTGTCCGCCGGGCATGTGCCGGTGTTGCCCGCCGAGGTGCTGGCGTACTTGTCGCCTCAGGCTGGGGAGGTGATGTTGGATTGCACCCTTGGCCGGGGTGGGCACGCGGCCCTGATCGCCCCGCAACTCGGCGCAACGGGCCGATACCTCGGCCTGGACGTTGATCCCGCCAACATCGCCTTCGCCACCCAGCGCCTCGCACAAATCGCCCCGGATTGCCCGCGTCACATCGTCAAGGCCAACTTCGCCACCGCCCGAAGCGTGCTTGACGATCTGGGCATTGACCGCGTCGATCTTCTGCTGGCGGACTTGGGCTTCGCTTCCAATCAGATGGACGACCCGGCTCGCGGTTTTTCCTTCTCAACCGAGGCTCCGCTGGACATGCGGCTGGACCCCGACCTGCCCGACAGTGCCGCCGACTTGGTCAACCGGCTGCCCGAGCGCGAACTGGCGGATTTGATCTATCGCTACGGTGAAGAGCGGCTGTCGCGGCGCATTGCGCGAAATATTGTGGAAGCGCGACGCCAAACGCCGATTGATAACACATCAGCCCTTGCAACATTGGTTCGTCGCGCGTACGGCCCACGGGGCAGGAGCCAGCGCATCGACCCGGCCACGCGGACCTTCATGGCCCTGCGGATCGCGGTCAATGCCGAACTCCAGGCACTCGAAACGCTGCTGGCGACGATCCCGCGATTGCTCAAGGTTGGTGGTCGGGCGGCGATCATCAGCTTCCACTCGCTGGAGGATCGCATGGTCAAGCAGGCCTTCGTCGGGTGGCATCAGGGTGGCGAGGCTCGGCGACTGACGAAGAAGCCGGTGATCGCTGGTGATGAGGAATTAAGGATTAACCCGCGTGCCCGCAGCGCCAAAATGCGGGCCATCCGTTGGGGTGTGGCGGAAGATGGAATCGACGCCAAGTGACGGCGGGTTGACGCGACTCGAAAAACAAAATTGTGGATATCCCCCTTTTCACGTTGAAACTGGCGGGTTTCCAAAGTGATGGTAAAATCAAGTAAACACGCGTCGTCATGGATGGCGACGCTTAACTCCCACAAGGACGGCTGGGCCATGACACGCGAAACAAAGCTGGGTCTCCTGATCGGCACGGGCATCATTCTTCTCATCGGCATCGTCATCAGTGACCACCTCTCGGTGGTTCACCAACAACCTTCCGACGGCAGCGGCACCGACCTCTTGGGCACCGGCGCGGCCACCGGCCAGAACGTGACCCAAGGCAACGATCTGACCAACCTGCCCGGCCTGCTGCCCAACGGCGGCTTTGCCCAGGATGAGAATCACGCCGGTCCGGCCCAAGCGCAGGGCAACAATGCCGGCGTCGGTGGCCAGCGGCAACCCAACGTGATGACCTTTGACGCACCCGGTCAAACGACCGGCAACGCCGGGGCCGCTTTGCCCGGCCATGATGGCATGGTCGCTCCGGGTGGCAGCGGCGAGATGCTTCCCACGCCCGGCACCCCCGGCACCCCCGGTACCCCCGGTACCCCCGGAAACGGCATCGAGACCGGCCCGGCTCCGAGCTATGAAACCTTGCTGCCCGATGGCCGGACTGTCAGCCGACTGGCTGAGACTCCGATGGCCTACCAGACCGGCGACAGCGCGGCCCCGCAATACCAAGGCCCCGGCGGCGTCGGCCAGCCCATCGGCCTGCTGGGTAACTCGACCCAAACCCAAGGTCCCGTCGCCTTGGGCAACACGACCGCCCCCGGCTCGGTCCACTACGTTAAGAGCGGTGATTCCCTTTGGTCCCTTGCGGCCACCTACTACGGCGATGGCACCCAATGGCAACGCATCCGCGACGCCAACACCAAGTCCGTCGGCCCTGGCGGCGCTCTCAAAGAAGGCGTGCGCCTCGTCATCCCCAACCGCAATGACTCCGCCCAAACCGGCACCACCTTGGTCAACGGCAATGAGCGCGGTTCGTCCATCACCCCCGTCAACACCGGTCGCAGCGTCACCGTGGCCTCGGGCGATTCGCTCTATGCCTTGGCACGCAAGCATCTGGGCGATGGTGGCCGCTGGCAGGAAGTGCGCGACCTTAACAAGGCTGTGCTCAAGGGCAAGAACGATCTGAGCATCGGCATGGTGCTCAAACTTCCGGGCCAGCACGGGCAGAGCTTGGCCAACGATGTGGTGATCACGCAACCCACTCATACGGGCAACACTGGCACGACGCGAACAACCGCGGCCCGCAACCACACCGTGGTGTCCGGTGACTCGCTTTACGCCCTGGCCAAGCGGTACTTGAACGATGGCGGACGTTGGGAAGAGATTGCCGCAGCCAATAAGGACACGCTCAAGGGCAAGAGCAATTTGTCGGTGGGTCAGAAGCTCATCATCCCCGGCGCGGGCGGCAACAGTGCCACCACGACGACGGACACCAGCTCGCGTCCCGGTGGCGTTTCGCTGGGGACGATCTCGGAACCCGTGCGGCGCAGTCGAGAGGAAGTGGGCTTGACGGGCACCACCGAGATGCCGCTGCTTTTGGATGATCCGTCGCCGGTGGGGGCCGTCGCTCCCGCACGGTCGGGTGTTTGAAACGAAATTGTGTCGGGGCGTGCCCCCGTGTCACGGTGAAGCGAGGTCGTCATGTTTGCCAAGTTGATGGTGCTGATTCTCGCCGGCACCGCCACCGCCGCGGCCCTGCTGTGGCTGCGCCAACAACGCTTGGAACTGGCGCACGACATCGCCAACGCCCACCGCCAAATCGACGAAGCCCGCCAGGCCACGTGGGACTTGCAGGTCAAGGTCGCCTGCTACGTCGAACCCAACAGTCTCAATCAAGCCTTGGCGCGGGCGGAACTGAAACTCGAACCCCTGCTCACGCCCCAGCTTGGAACAGATGAACTCAACCGTGGTCCAACCCGCGTCGTCGAACGCATCCCCCGGCGACGGTGAGCCGATCAATGCGAAACCGCTGATGAACGCTGATAAACGCGGATAAGAAAAGAATGGATTGAACCACCAAGAGCACCAAGGATGCTGACATAAGTCGTGAGTTCTGAGGTAAAAGGAATTAAAGCTAAAAACTCAAGACTCAAGACCCACCTCTTAAGACCGTGCCTTTCTTGGTGACCTTGGTGCTCTTGGTGGTTACATCATTCTGAACTGTTTTTCCGTATTCATCCGCGTTCATCAGCGTTCATCTGCGGTTACTTCTTTCTAGAAATGTCACGCGACCATGAAGTTGCCCAAGGCCCTGAAACTTCGCCTGCTCTTTGGA
>JBBRGB010000154.1:0-8744 GCA_038241095.1 Phycisphaerales bacterium | reverse complement strand
CCGACGACTGGCTTTATCTTGTCGTCGAACCCGCCAAACCAGGTGAACGGGCCTCGCTTCACGCCCACTTCATGACCGAGGTCGAGCGGACGCTTGAAAAGGAAGGCCACAACCAAGTTTTGCTCGTTCCCGCGGTGCCGGAACACGCCGGCCTGACAGACCTGCCGCTCCCCGCCGCGTGATAGTCAGGCGGCGATATACTTAGGGGAGGTGAATCATGTCCACGGAAACCGTTTACCCGCATCTCGAAAAGCCACCGGGCAACCCCGCGCGACTGGCCCGGTTGCCGCGCATTGATGTCGCCACGATCATCATGGATTACTTGGCGCATAACTGGTCCGCCGATGAAATCTGCCACCAGTATCCGCATCTGCGACCGGCGGAAGTCCACGCCGCGATGGCGTACTACTTCGACCATCCCGATGAGATCAAGGATGAAATCCAGACGCGATTGCGCCATGATCAGGCCGCGCGGAAACGAACCGAAAACTCGCCGCTGCGGCTGAAACTCTTGGCGCAAAGGTCACGCTGATGCCCATCGGTTTGTACATGGATCAGCACATCAAAAAGGCGATCACACAGCAGTTGCGAGCCCAGAAGGTTGATGTTCTGACGGCACAGGACGATGGCATGGACACTGCCTCGGATGAGCAACTGTTGGAGCGAGCCACCTCACTGGGCAGGGTGGTGGTCACGATGGATCATCGATTCCGTGCCTTGGCAGAAGATCGTCAGAGGCGAAAACAGCCTTTCGCGGGGCTTGTCTATGTCCACGGCTTCACCGCAACCTTGGGTGATTGCGTTAAAGACCTGCTGCTCATTGCTCAAGCCTCAGAACCCAAGGATTGGGCAGGCGTAATTGAGCATATTCCATTCTGATTGTGGCGTGGAATATCGCCAATCGCATTTATACCCCCCCCCTCACACCCCTGGCTTGGCCGGGACGCGGTTTAGCACGCGGTCAAGTTGCCGCAAGGCCTGCTTGATGCGTTGCTCGTTTTCCACCAGTGCCAGGCGGACGCAGCCTTCGCCGCGTTCGCCGAAGGCCGCGCCAGGGGTCATGGCGACCTCGGCCTGATCGACCATGGCCATGCAGAAATCGACGCTGTTGCCGCCGAAGGCCGCCATGTGTTCGGGTTTGATCGTGGCCCAGACGAACATCGAGGCGCGGGGACTTTCGACTTCCCAGCCCAGGCGTTTCAAGCCACGCACCAGCACGTCGCGCCGGGCCTCGTACACCGCGGCTTGATTCACGATGTGCTGGTCGCCCTGCCGCATGGCGATGATGGCGGCGATCTGCACGCTCTGGAAGATGCCGTAGTCGTAATAGCCCTTGATGGTGGAGAGCGCCTTGATCATCTGCGCGTTGCCGCAGCAGAAGCCGATGCGCCACCCGGCCATGTTGTAGGGCTTGCTCATGGTGGTGAACTCGACGCCGAACTCCTTAGCGCCGTCGGCCTGGAGGAAACTCGGAGCCTTGTAACCGTCGAAGCAGGTCTCGCCGTAGGCGAAGTCGTGGACGATCATCACCTGATGCTTGTCCGCCATGCGCACGACCTTGTCGAAGAAGGTCGGCTCGACGGTCATGGCCGTGGGATTGTGCGGGTAGTTGAGAATCACCATCTTGGGCTTGGGCGTCATCGAATCGAGCACGGCCTCGATGCGGTCGAGGAACGCCTGGTCGTTGCCCAGGGGAACCGACACCACGTTGGCCCCGGCCAGCACGACGGCGTAGGTGTGAATCTGAAACGCGGGGTCGGCGACCACGGCCGTGTCACCGGGACCGAGCAACGCCAGACAGAGGTGGGAGAACCCCTCCTTGGAGCCGATGGTGGCGATGACTTCGCTGGCCGGGTCGAGGGTGACGTCCCAGTGACGTTTGTATTTGAGCGCCATTTCCCGGCGAAGGTTGAACACGCCCGCCGAGACGGAATAGCGGCTGTTGCGCGGGTCCAACACGGCCTCACGCAACTTCTCCACCACCGGCTGCGGCGGAGCGTCCGTGGGGTTGCCCATGTTCATGTCAATGACGTCGGCCCCGGCCTTGCGACGCTCGTAAATCAGCGTCTTTAAGCGGTTCAAAACGTAGGGCGGCAAACGTTCAATGCGACTGGCGGGTTGGATTTGCATGGATGGTTTGTGTAGGGGTGGCGAGGCTTTGAACCAATTCCAATACGGCGTGAACACGAAGACACGAAAACACGAAGGATACCAAGGCATCACACAAACGGATTCTTTTCTTCGTGTTCCTTCGTGTTTTCGTGTCTTCGTGGTTATTTCCAGCGAAAGTTAGCGGGGTCAATCTCCCGCCAAAAGACGTTGTTTTTGTTGCTTGAAGCTTTGCTGCAAGGCGGGGTCGGTGATGGTCACTTTGGCCTGGCCCAAGATTTCCCGCGCCAAGCGCTGCATCAGCACCCGCTCGCTTTGCAACCGCACTTGTTTTTCCAAGTCATGCTTTACATCGTCAAAAGCCGCCCCGTCGCCCGGCAAAATCCGCTCCAACTTCAACACCGCGAAGCCCTGCTCCAGCGCCACCGGCTCACTAATCTCGCCCGGCTTGAGATTGCCCAGCGCCTGCCGCACCGCTGAAGGAAAGGTGGCATCAACGGGACTGATAGCTGGCAACAGCCCGCCTTGGGCCTTGCTGGCATCGGTGCTGTGGGCCACGGCCAAGTCGCTCAATGATTCGCCGTTGCGCGCCTGCCGCGCCAGTTGCGAGGCTTGCCCGGCGGTGGGCACGACGATGAGCCGGGCTTCGTAACGCTGGCCGTGAAGGAGTTCGTAGGTTTGCCGCAGGGCCGCATCGGTGACCTGCACTTCGTCGGCGACCAAGGCCCGCATGGCGGCATTGCGCCAAAGCAGTTGCGTGAAACGCTGCTCCCCCAAGCCGCGGGCGTCACGCAGTTCGCCTAGGAACCGCTCCGCTTGGTTGGCATCCGTGGAAAGCGAACGCAAGAGATTTTGTCGCTCGGCGTTGATCTGGGAGGGCGTGACCATCAGCCCACGCTGCGAAAGACGTTGCCGCAATGAGTCATCAAGAATCCACTCCGCAAGCACTTGGCCTCCCGCGGCTTCGAGCAGCGGCCCCTGCAACTGCGTCAACGGCACCGCTTGGCCACCGACGTAAGCGATCGGCCGAGTGTCACGCGGCGCGATCTCGGCGGGGCGGTTAAACTGGTTGGCCCCGGCCTGCCGCGATGAATCCGAAGCCGAGGTCGAAGTACCCGCCTCCGCTGGATAAGATTGAGTGGAACCCCCGCCCCCGGATGCGCCCCCGGAAGTGCCCACGGATGCGCCCCCGGAGTTGCCCCCGGAGTTGCCCCCGGAGTTCGCACAGCCCGCCAGCGATAGACTCAACATGCCGATACATAAGAGGCGCGTTTTCATCGCTTCACGCTACGAGTCGGCGACGGGCGTGTCAAGACGCCACCAAAACCGTCAATAACCGTTTCCCTCGACGAGCCAAACATGACCCCCAACCAAGACAAACTCATTCTCTGCCCCTACTGCGGCCACCCCCAGCACGGCGGCACACGCTGCGTCGAATGCGGCGGGCTGTTCGACGCCCTTTCCCTCAAGGCCACCCAGGTCGCCATGGGGCCTTGGTTTATCCGCGACAAGGCCAATCCCTTCCGCCCCGGCTGCGCTTATGACGTGGTGGTCCGCCACGCGCGGGCCGGCAAAATCAAACCCACCACCGTCATGCGTGGCCCCACGACGCGGCAGTTTTGGGCCGTGGCCCGCAACGTGCCCGGTGTGGCGCACCTGCTGGGCTACTGCCACAACTGCAACCACCACGTCCAGCCCGGCGAACGACGCTGCCCATCCTGCGGAGCACACTTCGCGGCCGTGCAACACCGCAACGAACTGGGCCTGATGTTCCCCACCGAGGCGGCCGTCAAAACCGCCAGCCAAGTGCTGGAAAAGGAGTTGGCCGCAGCGGGGGGGGCGGCTGGCGGGACGGGAGGCGGGGGACCAAGGAGTAGCGTCACCGGCTCAACTCCAAAGCCATCGTCCGGGTCCGCTTTGGGCAAGACCGCGGCCTCCGCCGGCGGCTCGCTGGGTGCCAACCTGCTCCGCGATGTGCTGGGTGATGACGCCATGTTCAACGTCGGGGCGGCAGACGCTACCGGGGGCGGAGGCGACCAAGGCAACACGCCCCAATCCCCCGCGCCGGTCAAGACCGGGTTCATGGACATGGGCGACTCCACCTCCCGCACGGGTGGCCCACGCTCGCCACAACGTCTTGCAACCACTTCCGTTACATCCAGCCACGCCTTGGACTTCGTCCCCAGCGACAACGCCGAGGCCACCGAAGAAGAAGCCCAAGCCGGCGGAACCGGGGCCCAGTTGAGCAACCTCCAGCAGCAAAACCGCAAGCTCAGCCTCATGACTTGGCTTCTGGTGGCCTTTAACGTGCTGGTGTTGCTGGGCGTGGTGCTGCTGTTTGTCTATTACTTCAAGGCCCCGCCTGGAAATCCCCTCCCCGGAAGTCCCACCCCCGGAAATCCCCCCGCCGTAAGTCCCGCACCCGGCACCAGTTCCACCCAGATCAACCCCAACATCCAGCGGCCAACGCAGATGCAAAACGATGCGATCCTGTCACCCGATGGCACATCGCAAACCACTACACAGAATGAACTTGCATCTTCACAAGCTTCCCCCACCCCCGGAAGTTCCATAAGCCCCGGAACCCCCGGAACCCCCGGAAGTCCTCGTACCCCCTCCATCTTCGACAACGGCCTCAGGGCCACGGGCCAGCATGAAACTGACTTGAAAGTCGTGGCCGGGCTGGAACTGGCGCAAGAGCTTGAAAACAAAAAGAGTTACAAGGATGCCTTGGGTGTCCTGACCACGCTCCAAGGCATGACCGCCAACGCCCAACTCAACGACCAGATCGCCAAAGCCACCCGCCGGGTCAAAGCCCAAATCACCCCCGCCGAGTTCTACGGGTTAAAGGTCAATTAACCATTTTTGTAACGCGAATCAACGCGAATAATCGCAGATATTGCCATCAATGAACAAAGTTCAACCCTGAGGAAAATGAATCGTTTAGCCGCGAAGCGAAGCGTTTCCCTCCCTCATCCGCGTTATCCGCGTTTATCCATGTTTATCTGCGTTTATCCGTGTTAAAAATGGTATATTCGAACCCATCCCCAACCCAAACCGGAATGATTCAAGTCACCTCCCCCAGATTGCCGATACTACCCACAACGCCTTTGCTCGGGAGTCGCTCTTGGGAGATGGCTTGTCATCATGCTGACCCTTCACGCCCAGCCTCGTTACAAAATCGCCGACTTGTCCCGCGCCACCGGCCTGCCCCGCCAAGCCGTCGCCACCTACAACCAATGGGGGCTGATCCGCGCCACCGGACATAACGCCTGTGGAATCCAGCTCTTCGGACAGGAAGCCATCGATAGCCTGCGGCGAATTATCACTTGCCGGGCCTCGTTTAAGATTCAAGACATTCGCCGCTCCCTGGCCGCGGGTCGGGACGATGGCCCCAACGCCGCCTGACCTCATCCGACGTTGCAAACCCTTGTGTTAAAAAGGGTTGCCAAGCGCCAAAGGCCTTGGGGATGAGGGCCGCAATCAACCACCCCCGGTCCCAACCGCCCCCCGCCATGCCCCAAGCCACGGCCAAACCCGCCCGCCCACCTCGCTCACCCGCCGGCGAAAAAAAAGAAGCTGTCACGGATGAACAAAGTTCATCCACGCCACCGCCTTGGTCGCAAGTCTGGCAGATGCCCGCACTTATCATCGGTCTGCTCCTGTTTACCCTTGGGGCCGTGCTGGCGGTGATGGATCGAAAGGGGCCTGACTTCCCCGCCCTGCTCGACGAGGCCGCGGCCTATCTCAAGGCCGGTAACATCCAAGAGGCCCAAACCCGTCTTCAAGCCCTGTCACCATCGGTACTTGCGCAAGCCACCAAGCCCAATCAGGCCCGCCACGCCATGCTCACCGGCGACCTGCTTTTCCTGGGTCAGCACGCCCAAGGCTGGAGTAGCCCGGAAAACAACCGCAAAATCGTCGCCCAATACCTCCAAGCCCAGGAAATGGGGCAGGTTATCGACGATGGCCACCTGCAACGCTGGGCCCAAGCCTTGGTTTCTTTGGGCAAAACCCAAGCCGCCTTGGCCAAGGTCGATGCCATGAGCGCCACCGAGGCCCGCAACCGCTATGGTGTCATTCGCCGCATCATCGAGCAGCAACTCACGGCCGATCAAGGGGTTATCGACCTTGAAGCCATCGAGCCGCTGCGATTGCGGTTCTTGAAGGAGATCGAAGCTGAGCGCGATTTGGCCGCGGCCCGTGCCCAGCGGATTTTCGCCGTGGCCCTCAAAGCCCGTCTGCAACTCGCGGCCCAGCAAGACGATGCGGTCATCGACTATCTCGTGGTGCGGGAAATCCCCCGCCTGCAAATGACCGGCCCCACGACTGCCGGGGGCACGGCCGGGGGCGATGAAGACCTGGCATCGCTGTATGTCCTTTTGGCGCAAGCCTATGAGCGACTCGGACGGATCGAGGAGGCCAAGCGATATTACCTTCTGACCGATGCCAAGGTGCAAGTCGATGAACCCGACGCCGCGACCATGCACGCCCAGG
This sequence comes from Phycisphaerales bacterium, assembly GCA_038241095.1. Lineage (GTDB taxonomy): Bacteria > Planctomycetota > Phycisphaerae > Phycisphaerales > Phycisphaeraceae > JBBDMX01. Next base: position 2,138 of record JBBRGB010000154.1, on the reverse strand, counting down.
TTCTCGTCGGTCTGGGCCGACTGTCGCTGGCGCAAACTACTGCCACCACAGCCCTTACCGAAGCCGATCAACAGCCTGTCCAGGAGGCCTTGGCCCACTTCACCAAGGCCAGCAGCGATTATCCCACCACCCCGGTCTATTGGGATGCCCTCTTGGGAGTGGCGGATTGCGAGGCCCGCTTGGGCATGGAAGTCGAGTCCTTGGAACACTTTACGCTCGCTTCCAAGAAACTCACCGAAACCACCGCCCCCGGAGTCGGCCCAGGCGCCGCCCGCTTCACCGGCCCGCAGGGCGAGCAACTCATCGCCATCATCCAGCGCCACCAAACCGCCCGTCAGGAAATCAGCGATTACCAACAGGCCCGCCAGTATCTTCTGACGCTGGCTCCGCTGTTTGAGTCGGAGTGGAAACCCGAGGTTCTATCAGCACTTGCGCTGGCCACAGCCGCCTTGGCGGATCAAAAGATCGCCCTGGCTGACGGGGCCGAGGCGGATTTGCTGGCGAAGCTGGAGAACCCGACGCCGACCCAGACCGAGCAGGCCCGGCTGGCGGCGCAGGCTGCCGGCAAACGGCTCAAGATGGAGGCGGCGGCCCTGTTCGATGAGGCTGGGGACTTGTTTGTCCGCCACGCCAATCTCCTAACCATCGCCCAGCCCGAGCCTTATGCCGACAGCCTCTGGCGCGGGGCCGACGCCTACGACAAGGCCCACCAGTGGAAAAAGTCGGTGGAAGTGCTGGGTTATCTGGTGCGGAACATGCCCGGTGAGCCGCGGCAAGTGCAGGCCATTTACCGCTTGGGCATGGCTCACATGGCCGATGGGGAGTACCCCACAGCCGAGCTTCTTTTTCGCCAGTTGATCGATGATCATCCCAAAAGTCCTTCCGCATACATCGGTTACGTTCCGCTGGCACGGTGTCAAATCGCCCTGGGCAAGTACGATGATGCCAAGCGGGCCTTGGGCTATGTGGTGACCAACCACCCCGCCTTGACCCCGCAGAGCATCGAGTATCAACAGGCCTTGGTGGAACTGGGTCGGTTACATTACGATTTGAAAGAGTATCCCCTTGCCATTGAAAGACTTACGGAGGCTGTGACCCGCTACGGGGATGGCGCGGATGGGGGGACGCTGCGGTTTCTCTTGGCGGATTCGTATCGTCAGAGTGTGCAGGGACTTACGGATGATTTGGCCAAGGCCACGACCACAGCCCAAAAGGCGGCTTTGATAGCGGAACGCAACCGCCGACTGGAAGAGGCCCAAGTCCTCTACAGCCAGGTCATCACCCAACTGGAAGCCAAGCCAGCATCAGCACTTGGGAAGATTGAGACCCTCTATCACCGCAACGCTTATTTTTATCGTGGGGACTGCGCCTACGACCTGGCGCGCTTCGGCCAGACCGGCCGATTCGAGCAGGCCATCAGCCTTTACGACATGGCGGCTCGACGTTTCGACGATGAACCGGCTTCCTTGATCGCCCTGGTGCAGATGGTCAACGCCTACTGCGAACTCAACCGCATCCCCGAAGCCAGAGCCATTAACACCCGTGCCCAACAGCACTTAAAACGCATCCCAGCGGGGGCGTTTGACGATCCCAGCCTGCCCTTGAACCGCCAGCATTGGGAGGAGTGGCTGCGGTTCACCAGTCAACACAAGCTCTTCGACGCCCAAGCCAGTGCTTCGCCTTGAGGCTGCTTTCTCAAATGAACACGAAGACACGAAGGCACGAAGGAAGGCAATTAAGATAAGAGTTCCCTGTATTTCTTCGTGTTTTCGTGTCTTGGCGTTAAAATTGTGGCTGTCCTTTGTGACCTTGGTGCCCTTGGTGGTTAAATTGAATAATCCGCGTTCATCAGCGTTCATCTGCGGTTAAAAAGAATAAAAAGTAAGGTCAACCCGACAAGGTTGCCGATGAGTTCCAAGGCGCAAGTTTTGCGCCCCCGGAAGGCCCCGGAGCGCCCCCGCCCCCGGAGTCGTAAGCCACCCGGCAGTATGAACGCGGTTCACCGGCAGGATGCCAAACACGAGGTCATGGATGACCCAGCCCACTTCACCATTCAATTCCCCACCTCCCCCCGGACTCCCCGGAACCCCCGGAACACCCGGGCGATCCGGCGACCCCCAAAGGTCGGATTTCTACCG
>JBBRGB010000153.1:0-8747 GCA_038241095.1 Phycisphaerales bacterium | reverse complement strand
CCATCTTGGGCATCACCTCACCTTGTACCGATGCCCCGCGTGAATCGAAGCAGGCCAAGTTAATGAAGTCCACCGCATCTGCGCCGTTGACCCGCACCATCACATTCTTGTCAAAGTGATCTTCCAATCGCACCATGTCGGCACGCTTGCGGTTAAGCAGTTGGAACGCCACATCCGGGCTGACGGTCAGTTCGATGCGGGAGACATCCTCTCGCGGCATCACCAGCGAAAGCCGGCGCATCACATCCAGCACCACGGTTTCCGGGCTTTTGACCTTGCCCGCGGCGTGGCAGGCGGCGCAGTCGATATAGGTCGATTTGTGCAGTGATGGCCGCATCCGCTGCCGCGTCATTTCAAGAATGCCGAACTGGCTGATGGCCAGGATGCGGGTGCGGGCGCGATCCTTCTTCAAGTTGTTGCGGAATCGCGTCTCAAGGTCCCGACGATGCTTGGGATTCCGCATGTCGATGAGATCGTTGACGATCACTCCGCCAAGGTCGCGCAGGCGAAGCTGTCGGCAAATCTCGTCGCAGGCTTCGATGTTGACCTTGTAGGCCGTCATGTCGGCATCGCGGCTGTCGCGGTTCTTGCCGCTGTTGACGTCGATGGCCACCAAGGCCTCGGTCTGGTCGATCACCAGTGATCCACCCGAAGGCAGGGGCACTTCGCGGGCGTTGATGTTTTCGATTTGCCGCTCGATGTCGAAGCGGTGGAAGATGGGCAAACCTTCCTGGTAATGCAGCACCTTGGGGCCGGATCGCGGGCTGGCGATGGTGAAGAAGTCCTGCGTGCGCCGGGCGGCGGAGGCGTCGTCGATGATGATGCGAGTGATGTCGTTGGAAAAGACATCACGCAGGGTGCGAATCAACAAATCGCTTTCGGTGTAAAGCTCACCCACCCGGCTGGTCTGCTTCATCCTCTGTTCCAGCGACTTCCACAGGCGCATCAGATACGCCAGATCGCGTTTCATTTCGGTCTTGTTGCGCCCGATGCCGGCGGTGCGGATGATGAAGCCGAAGTCCTTGGGCGGCTTGAGGTCATCAAGCAGCTTGCGCATCTCCCGACGGGCGTCATCGTCCTCGATCTTGCGCGAAACGCCCAAGCGTTCCATGTCGGGCATCATCACCAGATAGCGGCCGGGGATCGAGAGGTAACTGGTGAGTGTGGGGCCTTTGGTGCCGATGCCTTCCTTGAGCACCTGCACCAGCACTTCCTGGCCTCGGCGCAGGCATTTCTGGATCGGCGGGCGCTCGCGGCGGGGGGTCTTCTGGCCGACGAGTTCCGTCTCTTCCCGGTGTTCGCCGGGGAAGTATTTGGGGTGCAGGTCGGAGATGTGCAGGAAGCCGTTGCGGTCGAGGCCGAAGTCGATGAAGGCCGCCTGAATGGACGGCTCGACGTTGATGACTTTGCCTTTGTAGATGTTGCCGACGTGTGATTCGGCGCTGACGCGTTCCTGGTAGAACTCTTCGAGTCGGCCATCTTCAACGATGGCGATTCGGCACTCTTCGCCGGTGGCGAAGTTGATGAGCATTTCCTTCTGGGGCATGGGTTGCGTTTTCGTGTTGCGAAGCGGTGGAGGTGAGGCAGGGCCGTCCTGGCCACGCGAAAGCCACGTCACGGGTCGCCGCCGCCGACGTGGGGCGCTGCATCCTGTTTCGTGGGGTTTCGTGTCTCATCATTCTTGACGCTTCTGGTTGTTTTCGTAACGGATTTACAGTTCAAGCGGCCGCCCGGCGAAAAGCTCGGGCACCGCTTTTTGCACTTGGTCGTGCAGGTAGTTTAAGACTTCACGATCGGTGTCGAAGCTCAGGGCCTTGCGGGCCACGCGCTGACACTGGTTGACGCTCACCGCCCGGACGATGCGTTTGACTTCGGGAATCGCTGGCGGCGCGACGGAGAAACTGCGCAGGCCCAAGCCCAAGAGCAGCATGACGTAATCGGGGTCGCCTGCCATTTCGCCGCAGAGACTCACGTCGATTTTGCTTCGCTGCGCCACGCGGATGACATCGCGGATCATCGTCATCACCGCCGGGTGTGAGCCGGAGTAAAGATTGGCGATGCGTTCGTTGCCCCGATCCACCGCCACGATGTACTGAATCAGGTCGTTGGTGCCGATGGAGAAAAACTGCACTTCACGGGCAAACGTCTTGGCCTGCAACGCGGCCGAGGGCACTTCGATCATGATCCCCACGGGAATGTCGCGGGAAAAACCGATGCCCTCTTCTTCCAAGTCTTCCATCACATCCGAAAGCACCATCTTGGCTTGGCGCAGTTCCATGATGTTGGAAATCAAGGGGAACATGATCCGCATCGGGCCGTGTTTGCTGGCGCGGAGGATGGCGCGAAGCTGGGTCTTGAACAAGGGCAGGTTTTGCAGGCACAATCGAATGGAGCGGCAACCCAGAAACGGATTGCTCTCGGCCTGGCCGGTGTTGTCGTTGTCGATGGCGGCGAGCTTGTCGGCTCCGAGGTCTAGGGTGCGGATTGTCAGGGGACGACCTTCGAGCGATTCAAGGGCCTTGACATACTCGGCGTATTGCTGCTCCTCAGTCGGTTCGCTTTCCGAGGCCAGGAAGAGAAACTCGGTGCGATACAGGCCGATGCCCATCGCGCCTTTGGCCAAGGCCGGGGCGATCTCCGTGGGGAACTCGATGTTGCCCACGATGGAAACTTCCGTGCCATCGACGGTCACGGCGGGCAACTTGGCCAACTCGTCAAGCCCCACCTCGGCCTGCGCCAAGCGCTGCACATATTGGCGGTATTCGAGCAGTTGCCCGGCGTCGGGATCAACGATGACCAGGCCGTTGTTGGCGTCCACGATGACCAGGTCGCCGCTGTTGACCTCGTTGGAAAGATCTTCAAGCCCGACGATTGCCGGGATGCCCAAGGCGTGGGCCACGATGGCGGTGTGGCTGGTGCGACCGCCGGCGTCGGTGGCGATGGCGCGAACCTTGCTTTTGTCCAAGGCTGCGGTCTGACTCGGCGTCAGGTCGTGCGCCAGCAAAATGACTTCACCACGCAGATGCCCCAACTCGGCACGGGCTTCGCCAATCAAGTGGCCCACCAGTCGCCGCTCAATGTCATAAATGTCCGACACCCGCTCACGCAGCATCCGACTTTCTTGCTGGCGGAAAGTCTTGGCCAGCTTGCGCAGGGTGGCGTACACGGCGAACTCGGCGGTGACCTGCTCGCCATCAAGCATCTGGCGGAACTGCTCCAACAGGTGCTTGTCGTGGAGCATGCCCAAGTGGAAGCCGAATATCTTGGCGGTCTCCGGCCCCATCGCCGCGGAGGTCTGGTCCCGCAGCTTTTCAATGTCGGCGATGCTGGCGGTCAGGGCTTCGTCAAGCCGTTGATGCTCCCCGGCCACCGCGCCTGCCGCCACTGTTCGCCGGGGAATGGGCTGATCCTGGGCGTCGAGCACCAAAGCCTTGGCAATCGCCACGCCGGGAGAAACCGAAATGCCTTTTTTAATCACCATCGTCGATTGGCCCGCCGCACTGGCTCTATGGTAGCGGCGCGGGCGACAACCTGCTTTAAGTAAATCGCGTCAGAATCGAACCCGACGGTCAACGCAACTCCGTCGCGTGCCAAGGACGCACAGGCATCGCGGCTGGAGCGTTTCAGCGCTCCGCCAGCATCACCAACGTCCAAAGCCCTCTCCCTATTCATCATCGGCTCAAAGGCCCACGGCCTTGCGCAGGGCCTTGATCTTATCGGTCTTTTCCCACGTGAAGTCCGGGTCGTTGCGACCGAAGTGGCCGTTGCGGGCCGTCTTCTGGTAGATCGGGCGACGCAGCTTGAGGTGGCTGATGATCTCGGTGGGCGTGAGGCCGAAGATTTGGCGAATGGCCTTTTCGATCTTGGCTTCGTCCACCTTGGCGGTACCTTGGGTGTCCACCAGCACTGACAGGGGCTGCGCCACACCGATGGCGTAAGCCAACTGCACTTCGCACACATCCGCCAAATCCGCCGCCACGACGTTCTTGGCGATGTACCGCGCCATGTACGAGGCCGAGCGATCGACCTTGGTCGGATCCTTGCCGGAGAACGCACCGCCGCCGTGGCAGCCGCGACCGCCGTAGGTATCGACGATGATCTTGCGTCCCGTCAGGCCGGTGTCGCCGTGAGGCCCGCCGATTTCAAACTGGCCCGTGGGGTTGACGTGGATGATGGCCTTGCCGTCCCAAAGTTTCTTGGGCATGCACGGCTCGATGATGTGCTTGATGACCTGCTTCTTAAGCTCGGCCTGCTTGGCCTCGCCGTTCCACTCCGGAGCGTGCTGTGTCGAAAGCACCACGGTGTGAATCCGCACTGGTTTGGTGCCATCGTACTCGACGGTCACCTGGCTCTTGGCATCGGGACGCAGGCCCTTGATGATGTTCTTCTCACGCACATGGGCGTGCTTTTCCACCATGCGGTGCGAAAGGTGAATCGGCAGAGGCATCAGTTCGGGCGTTTCCTTGCAGGCGAAACCGAACATCAAGCCCTGGTCGCCGGCACCTTCGCTCTGGTTCTTTTTCTTGTCCACCCCGCGCGCGATGTCGGCGCTCTGGCCGTGAATGGTGCGGATGACGGCGCAGCTCTGATAATCAAAGCGCATGGCCGGGTCGGTGTAACCAATCTCTTGGAGGGTTCTGCGCACCGTGGCTTCGACATCGCCCAGCGCCTGCTCGGCCTTGACGTTGTGAACCGTCACTTCGCCGGCCACGACCACAAGCCCCGTGGTGCAAAGCGTCTCGCAGGCCACGCGGGCCATCTTGTCATGCTTCAAAAGGCTGTCGAGCACGGCATCGGAAATCTGGTCCGAAACCTTGTCGGGATGCCCCATCGAAACGGATTCGCTGGTGAAAAGGTGACGTCCGTTGTTGTAGCTGGCTGCCATACCGATCCTTTTGCGGTGTTGGCCCTGTATTGGGCGGGTGCGGGAAGAAAACAAGAACCCGTGTTTGTACCACCATGATAGGTCACGGGCAAATGCCACCCCCGCGTTATAGTGGCGGCATGTTTGTCTATGCGGGCATTGATGAAGCGGGCTACGGCCCCATGTTCGGCCCCCTGACCGTCGGCCGCATGGTCTTGGGTCTGCCCGACCATCCCGTCGATGCCGCCCCCCCGGCCCTGTGGCAAAAACTTCACGCCGCGGTCTGCAAAACCCACACCGGCCGCAAAGGGCGGCTGGTCATCAACGATTCCAAAAAGGTTTACACCCCCGCCCAAGGCCTGCGCCATCTTGAACTCGGCGTGCTGGCTTTCGCGGCTCTGGCCGGGAGAGAGGCACACTGCGTGGCGACTTTGCTCGATGCCTTGGGCGAAACCACCCATCGCCAACTAGCCGCCACGCCTTGGTATGACTGCGATGAAACGAACCCTTGGAATCCCCTGCCCACCGCCTGCACCGAAGGTGAACTGGCCGTGGCGCGAAACCTGCTGGGCACGACGGCCCGGCGGGTCGGCGTGGAAGTCCTCGATATGGGCGCTGCCGTGGTGTTCGAGGATCGCTTCAATCGCATGGTCACCGCCACCCGTTCCAAAGCCGCCACCAGTTTCACCTTCGTCGCCGGCCACCTGCTGGCCATCTGGAATCAATTTGGCCAGCACCATCCCACGGTCATCGTCGATCGGCAGGGGGGCAGGGCCCATTACCGCGAATTGCTGGCGATGACCTTTCCCGACGTTTCGCTGGCGATTTTGGAAGAGAATGAAACGTGCAGCACCTATCGGCTTGCGGAGAAGCACCGCGCCATGACCATCAGTTTTCTCGTCGAAGCCGACGCCGGTCACATGCCCGTGGCCCTGGCCAGCATGGTGAGCAAATACACCCGCGAGCTTCTCATGGCACGCTTTAACGCCTGGTTTGCCGCCCGTGCCCCGCACATCAAGCCGACGGCCGGTTACGCCACCGATGCCAACCGCTTCTGGGCCGAGGTTCAGCCGCTGTTGTCCCAATGGGGCATCGCGCCGGATCAATTGCGCCGCTTAAGCTGATTCGGCGTCATCTTTTTTGCAACTCGAAAATTTTTATACAAAACCCTTGACACGGCTTGGTTCATCCTGTATTCTTGTTGAAAGCAAGGGACTTCTACTAAGAAGTTGCCCCTCTCCTTTGAACGGTTTTCAGTTTCAGCGGAAGCACACATGAGCGTCAGCCAGTCATCCATCGCCAAGCAACTTGGCCTCAGCCAGCGGGCTGTTTCCTTGGCGCTCAAAGGGCAGCAAGGCGTTAGCGACGCCACCCGGCAGCGCGTGGTGGTGGCGGCCAAGGAGATGGGCTATCGTCCCCACAGCTTCGCCCGCGCCACGCTTCAAGGTCGCACCGACTGCCTGGCGCTGGTGCTCAACACCGATGCCACCCTGAGTATGTTGCCTTCGCGGATGTTGGACGGGGTGCAATCCGCTGTGGAGGTTACCAATCGTCACCTCATCGTCACGGCCTTGCCTGACGAAAAGCTCACCAGCGAAGGGTTCGTGCCCAAAATCCTGCGCGAGTTGGCGGCCGATGGTCTGCTCATCAACTACAACGCCGCCATTCCCCGCCGCATGATCGACCTGATCGAGGCCTTCGACATCCCCTCGGTCTGGCTTAACAGCAAGCAGAGCCACAACTGCGTCCATCCTGATGACCACCAAGGTGCCCGCTTGGCCACCCAGCGGCTGCTGCAACTGGGCCACCGCCGCATCGCCTACGTCGATTACGGCAACATGCCCGACGATCCGACCTGCCACTACAGCGGCCGTGATCGCTGGGCCGGTTACGCCGAGACGCTGCGTGACGCTGGCCTCACGCCCCGACGCATCGGCGACTCGCAAACCGCCCGCAACGGAGAAATGCCCGCCGACCTTCGCGCCGCCTTGGCGGTGCCGGCCCAGGAACGTCCCACGGCCTTGCTCTGCTATAGCAGCCGCGACAGCCGCGCCGCCTACCACCTCGCCGGTGTGCTGGGACTGGAGACGCCGCGTGACCTGTCGATCATCCGCTTCGGTTCCCCGCCCTATGACGATTTCGGCGTCAATTTCACCGTGGCGGTGATCCCCGAGTTTGAAGTGGGCTGGCAAGCGACCCAAATGCTCCACGCCAAACTGCGGCAACCGGGGCGTGAACAACCGACCGTGGCCGTGCCGTTTTCGCTGCATCAAGGGGCGACGGTCGCCTCACCGCCGGAGATTACTCACTCACAGTCCAATTTTTGAGTCCCGTGTGACTCACTGTTTCTCTTCACCCTCTTTGTAGGAGCCTCGAAATGAACGCAACGAAAACCTTTCGCACCCTCACCCCGGACTGGCGGCAATGTGTCGCCTCCATCCCATGCACCTTTACACGCAGGAGATTTGCAATGACACGTTTCGCAACTTCGGCCCTGATTTCGGCGGCTTGCGCCTTGGCAATGGCCGCGGCAACGACCCAAGCCGCCACCTTCGTCTGGGATGGCGCACCGGATACCAGCGGCAGCAGCGCCAATAACTTCACGCGCAACGGCGACAATTGGGTCGGCGATGTCGCTCCTGGCGACGCCGCCAGCAACGATCATTGGTATACCGGCACCCCCGCCCAAACCACGATCTTTTACGGCGGAGGAACGGGGCCAACCAACGGCCAAATCAACAATGATGCGGATTTCTTGACCTTTGACGCGGCGCTGACCACCGACCTGATCTTCACGGGCGCTTTCCGCGCCAATGACGATCCGAACTTCCGTCAGAACTCGGCCCGTGCGATCGATATTCAGTCAAACTTCTATAACTTAGCTTCAATCAACGGAAGCGGCAGTGGCACGGTGACATTCTCTGGAAATCTCGCCCGTGCCAACGGTGATAATGCCGCAGCCTTCACCATGAACAACGCCGGGTTCGACATCGTTTACAGCGGATCGATTAGCGCCGGCAACGAGTGGTGGCGGATTACCAAGCAGGGAGCCGGTAAACTCACCGTCAGCGGCAACTGGGGCATGATCGACACCTCTGACTTTGCCATGAACCATCATTATCTGAAGCTCGAAGCGGGCACCACCGATGTGTCCGGCACGGTTAACGGAAGCACCATCAATGTCAACGGCGGCACGTTCCAAGGCATCGGCACCCTGGGCTTCTACATCCAAGACACCGCCAACGACTTGATCGACTTCAACAGCGGCACATTGAATCTATCGGGACTGACCATTGACTTCCAGGCGCTGGGCTTGGGTGTGACGCAGGCTCAGTATGTGCTGGTGGATTACGCCGGTGCCGACTTGGGCGGGGCCGACAGCCTGATCTTGGCCAGCAATCTTGCGACGGGTAACACCTTTGGGGCGGTGACGAATCTGCCCACGGGTTATAAGATTTTCCATGACTCGGTCAACAGCCAGATCTTGTTGCAGGTCATCCCCGAACCGGCGTCAATGGCGATATTGGCTCTGGGTGGGCTGATGCTCCTGCCCCGACGCCGGCGATAAACCTGTTAGTCCTTCCGCTGGCTGGGCCCCCGAAAGGGTCCAGCCGGTTTGGCGAGTTGGCTTTGCGCTGAATCTGAACTTGGACGCATACCATGCAACGTCGGGCGTTTACCTTGGTGGAACTTCTGGTGGTGATCACCATCGTGGCGCTGCTGGTGGCGCTGCTGTTGCCCGCGCTGCGTCAAGCCCGTGAGGCGGCGCGAAGCGTTCAATGTGCCGTTGAGTTTCGGCAGGTGGGCTTGGCGGTTGAGACTTACGCCATGGAGTATCGTGGCATCCTGCCCTACGGGTATTGGCCCGCGCATTCGCCCAACA
>JBBRGB010000152.1:0-8750 GCA_038241095.1 Phycisphaerales bacterium | reverse complement strand
AAACCGCGTTCACCCAGGGGGGCGAACTTGGCCCAGCGCACCACTTGGCTTGCCTCGGCGGCGTCGTCGCAGCGGGGGTAGAGGATGCCGGTTGCTCCGCATTCCAACATGCGGCCCATTCGCATGAACTCGCCCTTGCCCGGCCGGGCCATCACGTCGGCGCTGCCGCCGGCGCGAACCGCCCGCATCATCTGTGAGGCATCGGCCACCGTCGTGGCGTGATGCTCCATGTCGATCCACAGGCAATCGTATCCCAGCGAACTGGCCAACTCTGCCACCGAAGGATCGGTCAGATGCACCAGAGTGCAGAAGGCCGGCTTGCCATCAGCCCAGGTTTGTCGCACGCGGCTTGGACGCATCAGGGAGTCTCCGTGGGGAGGGTGATATCGCTTTCGCGCAGACTGTACCCGCGAATCTGCGCCAGCGGGTGGTGGTCATCGACGATGTAGTTGACGATGAAGATTTCGCCATCGGGGAATTGCGCCCAGCCGGTGTACCCGCAATCGGAGCGTGGGGAGCGGTCGAAGTCCAAGGGCATGATGCGGACGCGGGCCTGGTTGCGTTGGGTGGCCAGGCAGGACTCGAGATCGGTCCAGCCGGCGAAAGTGTTTTGCGTCCACCAGCCGACCCAGCCGTTGCCGCCCTGCATGAAGCGGTGGGTGATGAGGACGTGGCCGGATTGGAGCAGTCCCGCGACGGGGCGGTGGCAGCCGGGCAGGGGGAACATGACGGGTTGCGACCACGTTTGCCCGCCGTCGTTGCTGAGGGTTTTGAAGGCGTCGAATCCTTTGCCGGAGTTTTCGCGGAGGAAGCAGACGAGTTGGTCATCGGGCAGGTGCAGGATGCTTCCTTCGCAGAGGAAGTATTGGTCGGACTGGGCGACGGTGGACGGGCCTTGCCATGAGGTGCCTTGGTCGTCGCTCCACCAGACTCGCTGGGCGCTGACGATGCCGGGGCCGCAGTTGTTTTTGCTGTGTGCCGAGAGGAGCCAGCGTCCGGCGTGCGGGCCGTGTGTTAGTTCGATGAGCCGATCGGGCACGATGCCGGCGACGGGCGTGGGGACGGGTTGGCTCCATGATTGGCCGTGGTCGGAGCTGAACCAGAGCCAGTTGGTTTGTTGGCCGGCGTCGGAGTGGCCCTCGCCCTTGCCGCTGATTTTGTCGCACACTGCCGCGAGGCGACCGTCGCTCAGGGTGACGATGCGCGGGCAGTTCCAGAACCAGCCTTGCGGGTCGTGATCCAGCTCGACAGAGAGGGCGCGCTTGTTGCCCCAGGTGCGGCCCCGGTCGGCGGAATCGACGAGCATGATTTGCGTGCGACTCCGGTCGCCGTGGTGCGTGCAGGCGGCAAAGACGCAGACGAGTCTGCCATCGTTGGTCAGCGTCACATCGGGGAAGGCTTCGTACCACTTGGGGTCCCGGCTCACGGCATGTTTGGTGGGCATTGGGTTGCTCGCGTGGCCATTGGAGAGACAACATCAGGGGTTCAATGTGACGCTGGTGTGTGGGCTTGCGGGGGCGGTGCGGTGGCGTAGCGTTTGGCGGGGATGCCCAGGATGAGGGCCGCGATGAAGAGGCCCGCGGCAGCGAATGCCACGGGGGGGAACCAGGTGACTTCGTAGGCTTGGGGCACCAGCATGGCCGCGGGGGAGGCGTGGGTTTCGTTGGGATGGGCCGCGTTGTTGTGGGGAAGTGTCTGGGAATGGGCCGCGGCCCCGTCGGGATGGGCGGATTCCTGATGCGCGGGTGGGGCGGGTGGGGCGGGGGTGGCCGCGTGATTTTCCGTGGCGTGCGGCGTGGCATCGGACACGATCGCGTCGTGCCGTTCCTGAGCACGGGTCAACGTCGGCGACCACCCGGCGATGTACCACCCCAGTCCCAAACCCACCGCAATGGCCAAACTTCGTCGCAACCAGCGTTTCATCGGTGTCTCTTTATCAAGATTGAGTGCGTGAATGACGGCAGTATAACCACGGGATCAACGCGAGTCGCCGATCCATGACGTGATGCGAACGCGGCGAGGTCCGTCCCGCCTTATGAAAGGTTCCAGCTTCGATGTTTTCAACGGTGAAGCAAAGGGGACACTGACCACCGGGGTGGATAACTCCATCAAGAGCGGTTCCGCGCCACTTTGGGTCAGACTTCAGTTTGGTGCGGGCCATTGGCACGCCCTTTCCCGTTTTTTCATTTTTTAAGATTTGAGAGGGTTTGACGTCCGTCGGGGTTTGGGTGATAATGTGTGGCTCCGTTGGCGGGGCCACCCGCCGGCGCTTACTTAAGTGAGATTCAACATGGCTGACATCGCCTCCGTGACCCCCGGCAGCAAGATCAATGTCAAGGTGACCCAGCGGCCCAGCAACGCCGCGGCCGCCAAGACCATCGTCCGTCTGCTGTCCAAGAACCCCGATGTCCAAGCCGAGAACGAGCGCCAGCGCCGCATTCGTGCCCGTGGCATCCGCTGGAATGCCCGCGGCGGTCGGCTCTGGGGCACTCGCATGGTCAAGCAGCCCGCCGTCAAGGCCGAGGCCGGCGTCGAAAAGACCATCACCGCCAGCCTCGATGTGCTGCGCGACCTCAAGAGCGTCGAGCGCTTCGTCGAAGTCACCGCCGCCTGACCAGCGCCGCGGGTGATCGTTTCCATATTGGAATAACGCGATGCGACCATGAAGGATCGCCTCTTATCACATGTCCATCGCGCGTGCGCGCTGCCGTAAGATGCCGGTACCGTGCGGTGATTTGCGAATCGATTTCCTCCGGTGAGTCGATCGACTCCAACGTGACAATCTCTGTTAGACTTCCGCTGCGTGTCGATGCTCCTACGTTGCCAATCCCTGAGTAAATCTTTCGGCGCCCGGCCACTCTTTGAGGGAGTGTCGCTGGACGTTGTGGATGGCGAGCGCCTGGGCATCATCGGGCCCAACGGCTCGGGCAAGTCCACGCTGCTCAAACTCCTGGCAGGCTTGGAGACGCCCAACTCCGGCGAACTGAGCCAGCGTCAAGGTCTGCGACTGGGTTACGTGCCTCAGGCCGACACCTTCGAGCCTGGTGCCACAGCGTTGGGTGTGGTGGCGGCGGCTCTCATCCCACTGGGCCATGAAGAGCACGAGGCCGATACTCGTGCCGCGATGTTCCTGGAACGGTCCGGCTTCCGTCGCGTTGACCAGCCGGCCAGCGAACTTTCGGGCGGGTGGCGCAAACGGCTGTCGATCACGCGCGAGCTGGCGCGGGCACCCGACCTGCTGCTCATGGACGAGCCGACCAACCACCTGGATCTGGAAGGCATCCTCTGGCTGGAAGAGCTGTTGGCCAACGCCACCTTTGCGCTCATTGTCGTGAGCCACGACCGCTACTTTCTTGAGACCGCCGCCACCCGTCTGCTGGAATTGAGCCGCGCTTACGCGCAGGGCACGTTTACCGTCGATGGCCCTTACAGTGAGTTTTTGCGACGGCGCGCCGAGTTTCTCGAAGCCCAGGCTCGTCAGGAGCAATCGTTGGCCAACAAGGTGCGGCAAGATGTCGTCTGGCTGGGTCGGGGTGCCCAAGCACGTCGTACCAAAGCCAAGGGTCGCATTCAGGATGCCGGGGAGCGACTGGCGGAACTGACCGACCTGCGTCGCCGCAACGCGCCGACACGATCGGCTGACATCGCCTTTGCCGCCACGGGCCGACAGACTCGCAAGCTCCTTGAAGGTCATGGCCTGAGCAAAACGCTTGGGGGCCGCACACTGTTCAAAGACTTGGACCTGACGCTTTCACCGGGCATGTGTCTGGGCCTTCTGGGTCCCAACGGCAGCGGCAAGACAACGCTGCTTCGTTTGCTGGCGGGCGACCTGGAGCCTGATGCCGGAACCATCAAACGCGCCGAGGGCCTGCGCGTGGTGGCGTTCACGCAGCACCGTCAGGACCTGGACCTCCGCCAATCCCTACGCGATGCCCTGTGCCCTGTCAGTGACACGGTCTTCTTCCGTGATCGGCCTGTCCACATCAACACCTGGGCCAAACGATTCCTCTTCGATACCGCACAACTCAAGGTGTCGGTCGGCGACCTCTCGGGCGGCGAGCAGGCGCGAATTCTCATCGCCAATCTCATGCTTCGCCCCGCCGACCTGTTGATCCTTGACGAGCCGACCAACGATCTGGACATCGGCTCGCTGGAGGTTCTGGAGGAAAGCCTCGCGGATTTCCCCGGAGCCGTGGTGCTCGTAACGCACGACCGCTTCATGCTCGATCGGCTCTCGACGCAGGTGCTGAGCCTCGACGGAGACGGTGCGGTGAAGTTCGCGCCCAACTACACGCAGTGGCTGGCGGTGCGTGAGCGTCAGGTCCCGCGGCAGGAGTCTTCCAAGCCCAAGCCCGCGAGGGAAAAGTTTGATGCGCCCGAGGCCGCGCCAGCCGCTGAGACTGGCGGATCGACTGCCGGCTCGACTGCCGCCGTCGTCAAACCGCGCCGTCTGTCTTACAAGGAGCAGCGTGAGTGGGATCGCATCGAAGATGACATTCACGCCGCCGAGCTACGGGTCAAGATGCTCGAAGCGCGGATGAATGAGCCGGCCGTCCTGGCCGACCACCGCCGCTTGGAGGAATGCTGCCATGAACTCCACGCGGCCCAGGAGCTGGTCACAAGTTTCTGGGAACGTTGGGAACAACTCGAAGCCTTGCGGCAATGACCTGCGATGCAACAACCACGCAATGGCCAAACGCAGCGGAGTCCGCCAGTCGTGGGCCAAGGCAGTCGAGGTGGCGGTGTCGGCGGGGTGTGCAGGGGCGGTGGCTCTGGGGGTGTTAATACGTTGGGCCGCCGAGCGCCGCCAAATGGTCGGCATCGCCGTTGAGTTGTAGCCGCCATGCACCTTGCCGATTCTTGCCTACTCGCACGATGCCGCATTGCGCGTCTTCCACCGGGTAGGCTGGATCGAGCAACGCCTTGGCCATCCCCACGACAGTCAGACCGTGTCCCACAATCAAAATGGAACCGTCATATTCGCCGATCAACGCTTCGACACAGCAGCGCATTCGTGCCAACGCTTGGTCATGATCTTCTGGCCAAACAGGCGTAACGCGGCTGCGATACGTCGTATCAATCACAGGAAACCGCGCCGCCAATTGCTCGACACTCTCCAACGGCGGTTTGTTGGGAAACATGCCGATGTCCTGCCACTCCATAGCGCCATGCTCGATCTTGATCGGCAACCGAATATGTTGCGCCACCGCGTCTGCGGTCTGCACCGCCCGCAAATAGGGTGAGCAGAACAAGTGGTCGATCCGCGCTCCAGCCAGACGTTTGCCCAACGCCTGGGCTTGGGCCAGCCCCAGAGGCGATAGTGGAACCTCGGTATGGTGGCACACCTGGGGCTTCCACTCCGGGTTGGTGTCCATCCGCTGGCCATGACGCACCAGCCACAAGGTGGTTGCCTTTGATTCTGTGTTGATCATTCTTTTTCGGCATGCAATTCCACACGCCGATCCTTGATGGCCAAGTCCACTGGCCACGTCTTGGTTACGCCGTCGGAAAAGCGCACGGTCAATTTCATGGGGCCTGGTTGGCGCACCGCGAAGTTGACCGTATCAGGTCCACGGCAGCCGGTGGCGACATTGGAGCCGATGCTGCGCAAGCCCACCACGCGGCCATCCTTGTCGGCCAAGCTCACGACAGCGCCGAGTACGCCGATCTTGCCGCCGACGCGCACGGTGAGCATCTTCGTTCCCAGCAGCACTTGCTCGCTCTGCGTCGAAGTTTTCTTTGGCTGTCGCTCGGCCAGCACGTTGTTGGGGATGAGAACCAAGGAACCGTCGGCCCCACCCAGCAGCAGATCATTGGCGCCATCGCCGTTGGCATCGCCCGCCGCCAGACCCCAAGCCCCACGCTGGTGCGCAGCGCCGGGAAAGATATCCTTGCGATGCACCGCCGGCGTGGTGAAGGAACCATATCCGCGGTTGCCGTAGATCGCGTTGCGGCTGACGGATCGGCTGCCCGCGTAAATATCCACGTATCCATCGGCGTTGAGATCCTCGGCCAGCACCGGCAGCATGGCTTGAGCCCCCTCCCAAATCTCGTTGCCGTAGGGGATCAGGTCGCTGATCGTCCCCCGCAGTTGGCCCATCCAACTGAGCCGATTCTCTCCCGTGGCAAGCAGGTCGAATCGGTCGGATCGCCATAGGGACGCGAAGCAGCTTGCGCCGGCCAGCCCTTCGGGTTTTTCATCGGTGGTGAAGTCGAAATCCAGACCATGCCGCAGCGGGGTGAAACTTCCGTCGGCACCCTGCAAAAGCAACAGGCCGTTGCCGACAGCGTAGAACAGGTCGGTGCGACCATCGCCGTTCCAGTCACCCGGTGAGAAAAATCCATTGAGACGCGAGCCGCGGTCTTCACGGTCCAAGGCCAAGGTTGCGGTGGCATCTTTAAAAGCGCCGCCGACGGAGCCGGGATTGAGGTAAACGCGCAGGCCACCATCAAGCCGGGAGGCCACCACATCGGGATAACCGTCGCCATTGATTTCGACAAAGGCGGCACATTTCAGGTGCTCCGTCGCCGACTTGGGCAGGAGTTCAGCGGCGTGGAACTTCCTCTCCGCGCCATCCCCCTGGGCCAGGAAGATGACCCCGCCAGCCAATAGGTCTGGACGACCGTCGGCATTGACGTCGGCAAAGCTGACGCTCGGACTGCGCAAGTCCTGGAGGCCAAGATCGGTGGTGGCGTCGGTGAACTTCAATGCCGCAGTTTGAAGATAGACGCGGTCGCCGCCATCGGAGCAGGCGTAGATGTCGAGTTTTTCATCGCCGTCGATGTCGTAAAGTGCCACCCCGCGAAGCGGTTCGTTAAACCGGTCGATGAGCAGATCATCGCCGAACTGAAAGGAGGGCAGAGCGGGGAAGTAATACCGGCCCAGCGCCTGGTCGGCCATCATCTCGGCAAGACGTTCGCTGTCGCCGTTGAAGGTGCCCGCCATGGCCACCCCGTCATCCTGCCGGGGATCGAGGTCCTTGGTCCACTGCCAACGTCCCGGATCCTTCGGATCATTCACGCCGACTTGCCAACGCCCGATGCCATCGGGATAGAAAAGCAGGTCGTTGGATTTCTTTCGGCCGATTGGACCAAGATAGGCAACCACCACGGCTCCTTGCTTGGCAAAGACGCCGAAAGCTTCCTCAACCTCTTGGGCAGTCGCGTCCATCGTGACAGTTTTTGGGGAAAACGTTCCCTTACAAACCTGAGAGACTTCCAGTTCGACGGTCTTATTTTCAGCGTTGACCGAGGTAATCTTCAGATTCAAGACCACTTCGTGTTGGTCAAAGAGGCCGTTGGGCTGCAACCCCGGATTGATGACGGCCAATGCCTCCGCGGTGGGCAACAGGATGGCCGCCAAGGCCATACATAGCATCTGAATAAGTTTGGTCGTTTGGGTCATGACTCACTACCATTTGCCTTCTTGGTAGTGTCGCCCCGCCTCATCCATCTCGTGCGGGGCATAGCTGATCTTCTTGAACAAAGCCTCGGGTTTACCGGCGTTGCGCTCGCCGAACTGGACATTCTGCCACGTCTTGGACACTTCCAAGTCGGTCAACTCGATCCCACCCAGATCGATATCATCAAACAGCACGCCGTTGATATCGAGTTTACCCAGTAGTGCCATCTGCACCTTGACCTCGTCCTTGGGTGTGGGGTTTTTCTCATCGACCCACTGGCGAAACACCAATCGCGCCTTGGTGGGATCGGCGCTGGAGATTGAGAGGGACGCTTCAGGGCGAATCACCAGGCCCACGTCCCGTTGGTCGCCATATTTCTCGCCCTTGAATTCGTCCCTTCCCCGTGACTTCCAACTGAGTTGAAAAAATGCGTCCTTGGTCAGGGGGCGTTCCGCAGTACCCGCCAGTAGCTGCCCATAGACATCCAGATCGAGCCGCCGGGGCTTATTCACATGAGTTTGGAAGACTGCCCCCGACATGAGAATCAATGACGCCTTGTTCATCACGGTGTTCTGATGACGATTGCCGCCATACCAGGAACTGTCGGGGCCGATGATCAACGTTCCAGAGAGGATGTAGATTCCGTCATCATTTTTCCAAGGCCCCAGGACTTCCACCGAGCCGTCGTCGATCTTTTTCACGGTCGGAATCTTCATGGTCATGCGTTGGCTGTCATTACGCGCGAAGGTATTTTGGCCTCCTCTCCAGAAGGCTTCGAGGATATTCCACTTAGCGCCCTTGCGGACCCAGATGTTGCCGTGGACAACGATATCCCGCAATTTAATTTGCACCCCACTCCCGATGGTAAGGTGACGCATCGTCAGACGGCCCCAGGTTCCCCAATCGCCCGGACCACCGGTCAAAACGACCGGCTTTCCAACCGCATCGGGAAACACAAGATCGGTGTTTTGATCAGGCTCAGTCTCGGCTGGCTTGCCATTTTCCAACCAGTTCTCGGGGTTCTTCAGAGACCCCGTGTAGTCACCCGTCTTGGCCCATACCAGTAGCCGCGCCGGCTCCCACTGCTGCTTGAAATACGCGGTGTTCCGCACATCGTATTTCTCGGGCCAGAGCGTGGCATCTTCGTAGTTTGGCGAACCCGCGGTGGCTTTGGCATAGGCGTCGCCAGCCTCATCGGCCACCGTCTCGGCGGCACGGAGCGAAGGGCACCAACCCAGGGCCAACAGCAGAAGACCGCTGAACAATGCAAGGTAAATCCGCGATTTCTTCATGACATTCTTTCCTAATAGTGGACGGTACAGTCTTCCCGTTACGCCCTTGCCAACC
>JBBRGB010000151.1:0-8763 GCA_038241095.1 Phycisphaerales bacterium | reverse complement strand
GGTCCGGCCGATTCCCCCAAGCGTGTGCGGCAGGGCGGAACGAACCGGCGCAAACGGCGCCGTCAACACCAACGTGCCGCCCAAGCCGTCGTGGTATAACCCCCCCCCCCGGATTTTCCTCCCAAATTTCCCTTGGATTAGAAACCACCGACCAACGAACCAACCTTAGGGACACAATCGCGTGAAGCCCATCATCGTTCAGGATCAGGTCAAACTCGGACCGCGCCGCTGCCTGCAATTGGCCATGGCGGGCATGGGTTATCGCATGTTCCGCTCGGCGGTGACCGTTTCGATTCTCTCCTTGGCGGTGGCGTTCATGGTGCAGGTGCTGGCGCACAGTCTGCTGGCGTCGCATGTGACGCAACAGGCTTACGATGAGCTTGGCTCCACCCGGGACTTGAACCAATGGGTGGCGCGACTCACGGCCCCGGACACCGACAGCGTGGTGACCCGCAGTTTGAACCGCGACATGCCCCGCCGACACACCGAGTATCAACGCTGGGCGCAACTCAACGACGCGGAATTGGCGCAAGCCCGCGAGGATGCGGCGGCCGTCGCATCACTGGGCGCTTACTTCGACACCCTGATTCCCGCTTCCCGCGCGGTGCTCACGGGCGGGCAGGACACGCTTGCGGTGGCTGCGGCCTTGAACAGTCCGCGTGAGTTCGAACTTTTCAACGATCGCTTGAAGCAACTCAAACTTCACGTGCTCAATGGCGATCAGGCCGCGTTTGAGAACTTGGTGCAAGTCCGCGTGCCCCGGCTCATGGCCGTCATCAGCCGCGTGCAACAGGGGCATCGTCAAGCCATCGAGAAGGTGCGTCAGGCTATGGGCAACGTTCCGCCGCTGGAACTGCTGGCCGAGCCACCGACGACATTGGACGCCACCTTGCGTGACGCCGGTTTTGCCGTGGAAGCGGGTGAACTTCCCGCGCTGGCGTCGTTGGCGGGGATTCAGCGGGACATCGACCGCCTGGGCCGGGACATTCAACCGCGTGAAATCAAGAACCTCGTGGCCCGCAAGTTGGGGCAGCCCGTGGCTCTGGTGACTCCGGCGATCGTGGTGAACTGGATCAATTCACAAAGCAATGCCCAGTGGCTCGCCGAGACGATTCGCAAGGCGGGGGGCACGCCCCTGCCCCCGGAGCGGATGGCGCTCATCGCCGACCACTATCGCCGCACACAGCGGCTTGCGGCGTCCCTGGGCGACAGCGTGCCTTCGGATGACCCCGGTTTTCTGGGCCTGACGACCTCGACGATGTATCTCATCGGCCTGTCGTTTCTGGTCTGTGCGGTGGGCGTGGCCAACGCCATGCTCATGAGCGTCACCGAGCGTTTCAGCGAAATCGCCACCATGAAATGTTTGGGGGCCATGGACGGTTTCGTGATGCTGATGTTTGTTTTTGAAGCCATGCTCCAAGGTCTCTTCGGCGGGGCGATCGGCGTGCTGCTGGGACTGCTGCTGGCGCTGTTGCGCGGGCTGGTGGAATACGGTGGGCTGATCTTCGGGGCGGGCGATGTGTTGGGCCAACTGCTTCTGGGTGGGTTGATCTCGCTGGTCGCGGGCATCGGCCTGGCGGTGGTCGCGGCGGTCTGGCCCGCATGGGTCGCCTCCCGGCTTGCCCCCATGGAAGCCATGCGCGTCGAGTGACCCGCCAATGCCGACTCGGATGAATTAAACACGAAGACACGAAGGCACGAAGAAAGACATGAAAAACAGTGACGGACTTGATTTCACGGAGAGCCACGAAGGCATTAGTATCCTTCGTGGCTTCGTGTCTTCGTGTTCACTCTTCGGGTTTGCACCAGTTTCAACGCCCAATCGAGACAAGAAGTGACCGACACCGCCACCACAACTTCGCCGCCGTTGCAGGATGCCCCGCCCGACAAGGCGGTCATCATCCGCACCATCAACCTCGAAAAAAGCTACGGCATGGGGGAGACCACCACCTACGCCATCCGCGGCGTCGATGCCGCTATTTTCCGCGGCGAGTTCATCAGCGTGCTGGGCCCCTCCGGCAGCGGCAAATCAACCTTCTTCAACATGATCGGCGCTTTGGATTCCCCCACCAAAGGCCGCATCCTCATCGACGAAGTGGACGTGGCCCAGCTTTCCGCGGTGGAACTGGCCTTTCTCCGCTGCCGCAAGATTGGCTACATCTTCCAGAGCTACAACCTCATCCGCTACATGACGGCCTTGGAGAACGTGACGGTGCCGATGGCCTTCGCCGGCGTGCCACCGGAGGCGGCGCGAAAACGCGGCATGGATCTGCTGGCGATGGTGGGACTTGAAGACCGCTGGAGCCACCGGCCCATCGAAATGTCAGGCGGACAACAGCAGCGCGTGGCCATCGCACGCTCCCTGTGCAACCTGCCCCGCATCCTCCTGTGCGATGAACCCACCGCCAACCTCGACCTCAAAACCGGCCAGGAAATCTTGAACATCCTCCAACGCATCAACAAGGAACGCGGCGTGACCATCGTCTGTTCGACCCACGACCACCGCCTGCTCAACATCTGCGACCGCATCATGTGGATTCGTGACGGTCGCGTCGAGCGGCTTGAGGAACGCGCCAACGTCACGGTCAAGATCGGCCGCATCGGAGGCATGGAAGAATGAACTCCGCCCGCTATTCCAATTCGTTGATCTCTTCCCACGCCCGCACCGCGTGCCTGTGGCTGGCCATGCTGACGCTGTTGGCGGCGTGGGTTTCTCCGTTGGCCGCGCAGACCGTTGCCGACCCGGCCAACGCGGTCGTCGCCGGGCGGTTTGAGGATGACCTCAAGACCCTGACCGCCGGGCCG
The DNA here is from genome assembly GCA_038241095.1 of Phycisphaerales bacterium. GTDB lineage: Bacteria > Planctomycetota > Phycisphaerae > Phycisphaerales > Phycisphaeraceae > JBBDMX01. The sequence goes on along the minus strand of JBBRGB010000151.1, from coordinate 5,958 downwards.
CACCGTCTTTCGGGCACCAAAGAAGGCCAAGCGGCCGCGGCCCACATCGAAAAACGGTTGCGGGAAATGGGCATCGGGCAGGTCATGTCGTTGGACATTCCCGTCAGCCAAACGGTCGTCAACCGCTGCGACATTGAGGTCGGCGGGCGGAAGATCGACCTGCTTCCCCTGCGGCCCAACCTTATCATCACCCCTTCAACGCCGGAGCAAGGCCTCACCGGGCCGTTGATGTACGTCAACCGCGGCACGCTGGAGGACTATGCCGGCCGCGACCCGCACAACGCCATCGTGGTCATGGAATACGACAGCGGCGAGGCTTGGCAGCAGGCGTTCGCCTTGGGTGCCAAGGCCGTGATCTTCCTGGGTTCCGACGCCACGCCGGTGGTGCCCAAGCACGCGGCGGTGCCGATGAATCTGGTGCGGCTCTACGCCTCGCCCGAAGCGCAGAAAGCCTTTGACTTCCGCAAGCCCGGCGAGGTTCAAGCCACGGTCAATTCCGCCGTCGCTTGGAAGCAAGCGCCCGGCCGCAACGTGCTGGCCTTTCTGCCGGGCACCGCCCCGGCGTTCCCGGGCGTGGGGGTCAACGGTGAAGTGCCGGAAGTCGTCGTGCTGGCGGCCAACTACGACACTTTTGGCAACGTGCCCCACGCCACCGCCGGCGCTCGCGGCGCGGCCAATGTCGCGGCCCTGCTCCAGACCGCCGAGTATTTGCAACAGAACCGTCCCCGCCGCGATGTGTTGATCGCTTTTGTCGATAACCAGGCGCGGTATCACCAAGGGGCGCGTTATCTTTACGATGTGCTTTACGCCAAGGAACTGACGCTCCAGGAGCGGCAACTGGCGCACAAGGAAGAGCTGAAGTTCGTCAGTGAAATGCTTGAGTTGTTGAAGCGCTTGCCGCCCATGCCCGAGGATGTGCCCCTGGCGACCCGCACCAAGCTGCTGGATTTGTTGGAGCGGCAGGCGGAGTTCATTCGCTCCGACATCAATCAGGCGGCGGTCGAAGCCCGGCTCACGGCGCGTGACTTGGCTGAAGGCAGCGCCGAGCGCAAGCGGCTGGTCGATCTCAAGGCCGAGCTGGTGGTGAAGATCAAGGCTTGGGACAACGCCCGCCGGGCTTTGCACAACCGCAAAGTCGCCGATGTGGCTCCGGAGGTTTTCGCCGAACTTGCCACTGCCACCGCCGCGAGAATGGAAAGTCGCCTTGACGAACTCCATGCCTTGCTCCGCATCGACGAGCAGAGCCTGGCGCTGAAAAAACTCATGGGCAAAGACGTGCCCGTGCTGCACATGAGCTTTGATCTTTCGGATCGAGGCAACGGTTGGGGGGTCATTGCCGGGGAATGGACCGAGCGTTCGTATGGCGACCGCAACACCAAGGGCGATTCGCCGGGGTATTACACGCGGGTGCTGACGGCTTTCCGCGCCGCGGCGACCAAGGCCGGCGAGTTGCCGGACTTGGTGCCCGACATGCTGGCGGATCCGCAACTCGCCAGCCGCTACGTGCCGGGCATGTTCGTCTCCAGCGGCACGGTGGCCGGGGCTTACAAGATTCACAACGTGACGTTGGTGACCGCTTTTGATGGCCGGCCCCGCGACGGCCACCCGGCCGACACACTGGCCAACCTCAAGTGGCGACAAGTCCTGCGCCAGAGCTTGGAAGCCCGCAAACTCGCGGCCCAAATCGCCAGCGTGCCCGAACTGTCACTCTCACCTTCCTTCCAAAACCTGGCCGACACCAAAATGCCCGGGTGGAGCGGCGAACGCGCCACCGGCGACTACATCGGTCTGCAAATCACCGGCAGCCTTTCCGAAGACCGCCCGGCCTCCGGCGCTATCCTGGCCATTGCCCCCAAAGGCGTCGGCGTCAAAACCCAGGACTGGCGCTTCCTGCGCAAGCCCGCCACCATGCCTTTCTTCGACCCCCTGATTATCGAAGAAGTCGATGGCAACGGTCGCTTCCCCTTGATCGGCGTGCGCAAGGATGTCTTTAGCAGCACCATGCTCCTGGGTGCGATCATGGATCAGGAGCGGGGCCAAGTCAGCGCCATCAGCAGCGGCGCGACCATCGGCGCGGGCTTCTCCGGAACCCTGCGCACCAACCTTTTCCCCGCCCGCGGCCACAGCTTGGTCACCTCCTTGGTCAATGAGCCGACGCCCGCTACGCTCAAAGTGCTCTCGGCGGCGTCCGATGCGGCCTATCCCGCGGCAAGGAGCCTCTACGGCCAGCAGGATGACTTCACCTTCTTCTACACCTCCACGCTCGTGCCCCCGGAACGCATCAAGGTTTTCCAGGACAAAGGCCCGGTGCTGTTGAACATTCAGGACGCTCGCCGCGACCCGTATGGCCGGGGCATTTTGGACACGCTGGTACGTTTCCCGCCCCTGTTGGACGGTTACACCGCCACGGACTTGTGGCAGTTGAACGAAGCGCGGTTAAAGGCCCTGCGCACCCGCGGGGTGACGAGTACGGATCTGGAAGTGCTTCACAGCCGCGCCAAGCAACGGTTGGAAGAAGCGACCCGCCTCGATGAGGATCTGGCTAATTCGCAAGGGCCGGGCAAGTCCGTCGCCGGTACCACCGCAACGGGCAACACTGTCACTCCCGCCGCCACGGTCATCGAAGCCGACTGGCTGGCGCAACGCCAAGCCGCGTTCAAGCAAAGCGAGGCCCTCTCCCGCGCCGTTTACAACCCGCTGCGGCAGAGCATGGACGACCTTGTTTACGCCATCGTAGTGCTGCTGCTCCTGGCGATTCCCTTCGCCTTCGCCATGGAGCGTCTGCTGGTGGCCGCCACCACGATTTATCAACGCCTCGCCGGTTTCTCCATCGCATTTCTCATCACCTTCGCCCTGTTGTTTTTCATGCACCCGGGCTTCGCCATCGCCTCCACACCGATCATCATTTTCCTGGCCTTCACGATTCTGCTCTTGTCGAGCCTGGTGATTTACATCATCGTGCGCAAGTTCAAGGTTGAGCTCGCCGCCATGCAGGGCCAAGGCACCGCGGTGCATCAGGCCGAGGTCTCACGCATGGGGACGCTTCTGGCGGCGGTGGCGATGGGCATGAGCACCATGCGTCGTCGGCCCACGCGAACGTTCCTCACTGCCGTGACCGTGGTCATGCTCACCTTCACGATTCTCTGCTTCGCCTCGGTGAGCAACCGCGTGGGCGTGCGCAGTCTTTACGAAGGCCCGGTGAGCCAGGAAGTCGCCGGCGCGGTCATGGTGCGGCACTTGAACTACAAAGCCCTTAGCCCGCACATGCTCACCCTGCTGGGTGAAACCGCCGGGCCGGGTGGCGTGCTGGCGCCGCAATACTGGCTCATCCGCGGCGGGGCTTCGGAAGACCCCTTCGCCATCGCCCGCGCCGATGTGCCCCAAGGCCAATGGGTCGATGGCGTGCTGGGCCTGTCGTCAGAGGAACTGCGGCTCTGGCCCCAACTCGCCGCGACCTTGGGCGGCACCGATGTCGAGGCCAAGATCAAAGCCCTGGAAAACCGTGGCGTCTTTCTCCCGGCCATCATCCGTGACAAGCTTCAACTCCAGCCCGGCGACGCGATTCTCTTTAACGGCAAGCAGGCGGTGTTCGCCGGGGTCATCGAGGCCAATAATCTTCAACGGCTCAAGCAGCTTGACGGCCGGGCCGTGGCACCGGTCAATCCCCTGGAGGCCGCGTCGGACCTTGCGGAAACCAACATCGAAGCCGACAGCGCCGCGGTCGATGAAATCGAGCGCGACTTCGTTTATCTTTCCCCCGATCTGCTGGCGGTCGCTTCAGATGAACTGGTGCGCGATCAGGGCGGCAAGCTCTACGCCATCAACATCTACCCCCGGCAAGGCGACCCCATGGCCGTCGGCCAATCTATCGCCCAACTCGTCAACGTCCCGGTCTGGGCCCGTGGGCCGCAGGGCGTCCAACGCATGATCTTCACCAAGCTCACCGACTTCTCCGGTGGCACGGCCTTGGTCGTGCCGGTGGTGCTCGGCGGGCTGATCATCTTCGGCACACTCTTGGGTTCCATCAGTGACCGCCAGAAGGAAATCTACACCTTCAGCGCTCTTGGACTGGCTCCGGCGCACGTCGGCTTCCTCTTCTTCGCCGAGGCCGCGGTGTACGCGGTGGTCGGCGGCATGGGTGGGCAACTTCTGGCGCAGACCGTCGCCTTAGGCGCGGCCCAACTGGCCAGGTGGAACCTCATCCAAGCGCCCGACATCAACTACTCCTCAACCAACTCCCTCTTCGCCATCGGCTTGGTCATGGCCACCGTGCTCATCAGCGCCATTTACCCGGCCTTACGCGCCAGCAAGAGCGCCAACCCCGGCTTGGCGCGAACTTGGCGGCTGCCCAAGCCCGAAGGCGACCGGCTGGCGATGACCTTCCCCTTCACTGTCAGCGCCTACGACATCACCGGCGTGATGAGCTTCCTGGCTGAACACTTCCGATCGCACAACGACGCTGGCTTGGGCCATTTCGCCACCCAGAACGTCAGCATCCAGCGCGAGGATGACACGGGCCACCTGCGCTTAAATGCCCACATGGCCTTGGCACCGTTTGACCTGGGCGTCACGCAGAACTTCGCCTTGACGGCCCGGCCTTCGGAAATCAAGGGCGTTGATGAGGTTTTCATCGAAACCAACCGCGACAGCGGTGCCAACGGCGACTGGTACCGAGCCAACCGCGTCTTTGTCAGCGACCTGCGAAAGCAGTTCCTGCTCTGGCGCACGCTCTCGGCGGAAGTCATCGAGGAATATCGCCTGCGAACCCTCCAGGAACTCGGCGGCGAGGTCTCGGTCCAAGCGGGTGGCTCGGATGGGAAGTAACACGGATGAACACGGATGGACACAGATGGACACAGATAACCACAGATGAAAACAATGAAGAGGATTTGAACACGAAGACACGAAGACACGAAGGTAAACAGGAATAAGTGAGAGTCGCTTGGCGGTTTGAGTTCACGATTGAAGTGACTTGAAAACTCAAGTCTCAAGCCCCAAGCCTTCTTCCATCTGTGTTCATCTGTGTAACCCTCAGAGGTTAGGATTGGCCGAATAACGAATAGAGGACGACCGCGTGGCTGACGAACAGAACCCCAATGCGACGCCCCCGCCGCAACGATCCAAGCCGGTGAATCCCGGAGCTTCGGTGCGCCCCAAACGCCAAGACCGCGAACTCGAGGAGTTCCGCAGTCTCATGCAGCCGCCCTCGACTTTCGAGAACGGCTTCACTTGGCCAGCCTTCTTCGGGGCGCTGTTCGTCGCGGTGCTGATGGTGCCCGGCACGATGTACATGAGCCTCTTGGTGGGTCAGGCTGGCTCGATGAGCGAAGCGGCCAAGTGGGTGACGGTCATCCTCTTCATTGAAGTCGCCCGCCGGGCCAACAAGACCCTCAAGAACGCCGAAATCTTCACCCTCTTCTACCTCGCCGCCGCCGCCATGGCCTCGCCGTTTTCCGGCATCCTCTGGAACCAGTTCTACGTCCAGTCCAACGCCGCCCAAGCCCACGGCATCGCCGAGTTTTTGCCCTACTGGTACGCCCCCAACGACCCCGACGTGCTGGCGGCACGATCACTCTTCCGCCCCGAATGGCTCCCGGCCTTGGGACTCATCATCTTCTCGACGATCATGGCCCGCATCGACAACATGATCCTGGGCTACGGCCTCTTCCGGCTCGCCAGCGACGTCGAACGACTCCCCTTCCCCATGGCGCCCGTCGGGGCACAGGGCATCTTGGCCCTCTCCGAAGAACAGGCCGAGGAATCCCAAAAGAACGTCGATGACGATGGCAACGAAATCACCCAAGGCTCCTGGCGCTGGCGGGTCTTTTCCGTCGGCGGGGTCATCGGCCTGCTCTTCGGCGTTGTCTATCTGGGCATCCCCACCATTACCGGGGCCATGCTCGACAAGCCCATCATCATCCTGCCCATCCCCTGGGTGGACTTCACCCCGCAGACCGG
>JBBRGB010000150.1:0-8771 GCA_038241095.1 Phycisphaerales bacterium | reverse complement strand
GGTGGGTAGGGGGGTGGTGGGGTCGGGTTTAACGGTTTAATAATCTCTAATTATACCGGTCAGCGTATATTGTACCGATCCAAGTAAGTCCGTCAGTTGTGTCGAACCGGTGGATGGCCGGTGGATAACCATGCCCGATTTGACTTGAGAAGACGATCTTGTTAAAATGTCAATTAACCTTCATGCCCAATAGAGTTGAATCCATGCGAACTTTTCCGGGGCTGGACTTCACGCTTTGCGACATCGCGCCCAAGCGCGAAATTGGAAAAGTCGGGTCGTCGTTTCTTCCTGCATCGCGGGTACCCATCGGGGTCGCCAAGACCGTGAACCCATCAATGGACTTCCGACCGCCGTTCCACCTTCGCCGCATGGATGCGGGTGGCCGTTGATGACTTGGGCGCGGCTCTGAAACGAATCCATCCCGGCGATAGAATGCGGGCTTGTTTTGAGCCTCCAACTGACAGGAACCGTGCCATGCCCGTTACTGATGCCGACCTTCTTGTCCGAGCCGTGCGCGTGGTGGATCAAGCGGGCGTGGGTCTGTTGGCGACGGTGGACGCTGAGGGTCGGCCGCACGCGCGGTGGATGAGTGCCGTGAGCAGTGACCGCCTGCGAACGCTGCACACCCTCTCGGCCAAGGAGACGCGGAAGATGGATCAACTGGCCTCAAACCCGCTGGTTTGCTGGGTTTTTTCCACGTCCGACATGACCGACACCGTGCAGTTGATGGGCCGGATGAAGGTTCACAATCACGGCCTGGCGGCTCAGCGGGTGTGGGATGAACTGGCGCGGGCGGTGCGAACCTACGCGGCCGGGCCGCTGAGCGATGATGCCCATTTGGAAATGGTGGTGCTCGAAACCATCATCGAGCGCATCGAAATCACCAGCCCCGCGTTGAAGATTTTCGCCCCGCGATCCATCGCTTTGGCGTGAGATATTTTTTGTTTACGTGAGTTGAACACGAAGACACGAAGACACGAAGAAAGGCAAGAGAATACGGCTTCACCACCAAGGGCACCAAGCTCACCAGGGACACGGAATCAAAAAATTGAATCTTTTTCAAGGCTGTTATTGTTGACCTTGGTGTCTTTGGTGGTTCACATTTCTCCGCGCCTTGCTTCGTGTCTTCGCGTCTTCGTGTTCATTTAACAGGATTCACCCATGATGCTTTTACAAGATACGAACATGGTTCAACTTTCCCGGCACTACCTCGATGCCGGCGCGGCTTCTTCCTGCGCTCATCTGCTGGACGCCAAGGCGGTGGCGCGGGCGCGGAAAATGGCCAAAAAACAGGGGCTTTGGGATGCGTTGCCCAAGCTGTGCCAACCCGATGCGCCGCTGTACGTCATCAAGCGTTCGGACTATCGCAGCTTCCGCCGCGAGGGAACTCGCGGGCCTTACGAGTTGCAGGATCGGCCCCGGCAAAAGCGTGTGCAGGACTTGGCGCTGGCGGTTTGGCTGGGCCATCCGGCCGTGCCCGTCGATGCCTTGCAGGATCAGATTTGGGCTTTGTGCGACGATCATAATTGGGTCATGCCCGCCCACGAACCCCGCGCCATCGACCTCCGCGCGGCGAGTGTCGCGGCCGTATTGGCGACCACCGTTTGCGTGCTGGCCGACAAGCTGGAAGCCGAAGTTGTCCAGCGGGTCGAGCGCGAAATCGAGCGGCGAATCTTCGATGTTTACTTTGATCACCGCGTGGAGTTGAGTTGGAAAACCTGCCCCATGAACTGGAACCACGTCTGCAACGGCGACATTCTTCGCGCGGCCTTGTGCCTCATCAAGGACCCGGAGCGGCTGGCGCGGATGACGCACCCGATGATTCAGAACATGAGCTACGCCGTCGAAGGATTCGCCAAGGATGGCGGGTGTTTGGAAGGGCCGGGCTATTGGAATTACGGCTTTGGGCATTACGCGCAGGCGGCCTTTGCGTTGTGGCAGCGGACTGGCGGGGCGGTCAACATCATGGCGGGGAATCGCATCGAGGCGATTTGCCGCTACCCCTTGGCGGCCTACATCGACCCGCCCATGTCAGCCACGTTCGCCGATGCCAGTCATGGTTTCATCTCGCCGGTGCTGGCGTTGCAGATCAATCGTTTCCACGCCGTGCCGAGGCTCTATTCACTCTGCAAGTCCAACAAAGATGGCACGATCCGCGTGGGCGACATGCACGGCCTGGCGCTGGCGAGCGGTGAGAAAATCGGCGATTTCGTCAGCGAGGATCAGGACGCACTGTTGCCCGACACAGGGCTGGTGAAGTTGCGTGGCGGCGCGGAAAAGCGGGCCGCGACGTTGATGGCGCTGGCGGGACGCAACGATGTGCCGCACAACCACAACGATGTGGGCAGCTTTATTTTCCATCGCGATGGTCGGCTGTTACTCGATGATCCGGGCGCGCCGAAATACAGCGCCAAGACTTTTTCAGCGCGGCGATACGAGATCGCGCATTGCAATTCGTTTGGTCATTCGCTGCCGGTGATCAACGGGCAGTTGCAGCGGTTCGGGGGCGATTATTTCGGCACGCTGAGCGTGGAAAATCTCAACGGTCAGGGAGCCAAAACAGCGGGGATTGACATGACGCGCGCGTATGCCGCGGGGGTGGCGCGATCACTGGTGCGAACGCTGACGCTTGATGGCAATGGCCGATCACTGATGATTGAGGATCACTTCGTTTTCGACAGGAAGCCCAAGAGCTTGGAAGAAGCGTTTGTGACTTATGAGGCGGTGAAGATTTCGCGTGATGGCCGCAGCGTGCAAATCGGCCCCAAGCGCGGCGGGGCGGTGCTGCGCGCCAGTGACAACACCCCCGGTTTCCCCGGTTTCCCCGGTAAATTCGCGGTGGTTGAAGTGCCCGGCTCCCTTGAAGAAGGCCGGACCGACAAAGCCATCCAACGCATCAGCTTCACGCCCGACACGCTCGCCAAAAACATGACCCTCCGCTTCACGCTTGAATAACCCCCTCTCAAATCCAATCTGTTTTCACATCCGCGTTCATCTGCGTACATCCGCGTTATCACTCCTGCATCCAAGGACTACACTTCACCCATGTTCAACCGCATCCTCATCGTCGTCGTCGCAATCGCCGCCTTCGCAACGGGCCTCCTCGCGCCAGCGACGCAAGCCCGCGCCCAGCAGGCCGGTGAACTGCGCCTGTTGGTGTTGGAAGAACTCATCACCCTTGACCCGCAGCGCATGAGTTGGATGGCCGACATTCGCATCGCCAACTGTCTCTTTGATCCGCTGGTGGTGGTGAAGGTTCCGAGCCTGGAAATTGAGCCGGGCTGTGCGGAAAAGTGGGAGATTAGCGAGGACGGTTTGACCTACACTTTTCACCTGCGGGCTGACGCCAAGTGGAGCAACGGCGACTCCGTCACGGCTGGCGATTTCATTTACGCCTGGCGCCGCGCCATGCTGCCGGACCTCGCGGCTGATTACTCGCAACTGCTTTTTCGCATCAAAGGGGCCGAAGATTTCTTCAAGTGGCGCTCGCAACAACTCGCCGGCTTCGGCAAGGGCGATGTGCGATTGAGCGCCAAGCAACTCTGGGAAATCACCCAAGCGAAGTTCAGCGAACTCGTCGGTCTGGCGGCCCCGGATGACAAAACGCTGGTGGTCACTCTCGCCCAGCCCACGCCTTATTTTCTGCAACTCGCCAGCTTTGCCACCTTCATGCCCGTGCATCGCGCCAGCGTCGAGGCCTTGGCGCAACTGGATGAAACCACGGGCCTGCTCAAGCAGAACTCGGAGTGGACCAAGCCGGAAAACTTGATCAGCAACGGGCCTTACAAGCTTGATCGCTGGCGCTTCAAACGCGATTTGCGTTTGGCGGTCAACCCGCATTACTGGAACAAGGCCGCGATGAAAAACAGCGGGATTACGCAGGAATACATGCCCGACCTGCAACCGGCCATGCTCACCTATCAGCGTCGCGGCGCGGATTGGATTCCCGACATTCCCACCGCCCATCCTTTGGCGGCGGACTTGGTGGCGCAACGTCGGCCCGACACGCACATCACTCCCGCGGCAGGGACGTACTTCTACAACTTCAACTGCAATCCCAAACTCAACGACGGCTCGCCCAATCCGCTGGCCGATGCCCGCGTGCGACGGGCGCTTTCGATGGGCATTGACCGCACGCTGATCGTGCAGAAAGTCACCCGCTTGCGCCAGCCCGAGGCCGCGACCTTCGTGCCGCCCAAGGCCATTCCCAATTACGATCCACCCGTGGAGGCGGGCGTGAGTCTTGATGTTGAGCAGGCACGCAAGCTCTTGGCCGAGGCTGGATACCCTGGCGGACAGGGCTTAAACGGGCTGTCGATTCTCTACAACACCGAGGGTGGCCACGAGTCCATCGCGCAACAGATCAAGAACGCCTGGGCGAAAAATCTCGGCGTCACCGTGACGCTCGAAGGCGTGGAAAAGCTCACCTTTGGGCAGCGGTTAAAGACGCAGAACTACACCATCAGCAGGGCCAGTTGGTTCGGCGATTACCGCGACCCCACGACGTTCCTGGACAAGTTCCGCAGCGACAACGGCAACAACGATGCCCGCTACAGCAACGCGGAGTATGACGCACTCTTGGACAAGGCCGCGGCACAGAGCGACGTGACGCAACGCATGGCCACGCTGGCCAAGGCCGAGGCCATGATGCTGGCGGATCAACCCCTGGCACCGATTTTTCACTATGTGATGATCTCCATGTTTGACCCCGCCAAGGTCAAAGGCCTGGCCCCCAACGCCTGGGCGCAGTACCGCCTGGAGCAGGTCGAAGTGAAGTGATTTGGCAATCGTCAGAACCGAAGGGCACCAGCCCCGGTGGTAGTGGCTTGCACGCAATCGTTGTCACAAACTAAATCCTCCGCAGGCTTACGCCTTGCGGCTCTGACAAGGCACGCAATCGCCGCCTTGCGGCTCGGGCAATCGCGCTGCACAAGACAAACGAATCTGATAAAATCCCCGGCTCGTTCCCACACCCCACCCCCCAAACCCCGTTACGGAGATTTTTCCCATGCTCATGACCACCAAACCCATGTTCGACCTGGCCTACGACGGCGGGTTCGGCATCGGGGCTTTCAACGTCAACAACATGGAGCTTGTTCAGGGCATCATCGAGGCCTGTGCCGCCGAGAAAAGCCCCTGCATTCTTCAGATTTCCAAGGGTGCCCGCAAGTACGCCAACATGCGCTTCTTGAAGCACCTCATCGACGCCTGCGTCGAGGAATATCCCAATGTGCCCATCGCCATCCACCTTGATCACGGCGACACGGTGGAACTGGTGCAGACCTGCATCAAGGACGGCTTCACCAGCGTGATGATCGACGGCTCGCACCACGCTTATGAAGAGAACATCAAGGTCACGGCCGAGAGCGTCAAGGTCGCACACGCCGCGGGCGTGGTGGTCGAAGCGGAGTTGGGCATGCTCGGCGGCATCGAGGAAGATGTCGTGGGCCTCAACGCCGAAGAATACGAAAAGAACATCGAGAAGTTCCTGACCGACCCTAAGCAGGCGGCGGACTTCACCACGCGCACCGGCATCGACAGCCTGGCGGTGGCCATCGGCACCAGCCACGGCGCTTTTAAGTTCAAGCACGAGGCCAAGCTGGCCTTTGACCGCGTCGAGCAGATCATGAAGACTTGCCCCGGCCTGCCCCTGGTCATGCACGGCTCGTCGAGCGTGCCGCAGGAGTTCATCGACCTGGTCAACAAGTACGGCGGCAACATGCCCAACGCCAAGGGCGTTCCCGAAGATCAGATCGCCATGGCGGTGCGCAAGTACGGCGTGTGCAAGGTCAACATCGACACCGATCTGCGCTTGGCGATGACCGCCAAGATCCGCGAGGTCTTCGCCACCAAGCCCGCCGAGTTCGACCCCCGCAACTACCTCGGCCCGGCCCGCGCGGCCATCGTCAGCATGGTTCAGCGCAAGCTGCACATGCTCAACAGCGCCGGCAAGGCCGATGAAGTCATCGCCCACTGGAAGAAGCTTGGCCAGCCCCTGCCCAAGACCATGAAGGCCTGAAAAAACGTCAACCGCAAGCCCACGGATGAAACCGCGGTTTTGGGCGGTTTCTTCCGTGGGATGGCAAGGGGATCACAGAGTGAGGGCGGGTGATCCCACGGAAGAGCCACCGCGGCGGTGTCTCATCCGTGGGCTTGTTCTGACGAGGTATTGACACCTCCCGGCGCGGTATAATGAGAATCACGCCACAGGCCTGCGGCCTTTGCCGCGGGCCTGTTTTTTGTCCCCCACGCGGGGACGGGAGTATGACCCATGTTCGCCACCGTTATGCGTCGCCTATCGGTATTGTCCCTGTTGGCCATGATGTTGAGTGGGTTGCCCGTGCTGGCCGCCAACACGAATAACAACACCACCAGCAAGGATCGCACACGTGAAACACTGGAGCGGCAGATCAAGACATTCACCACCGAGATTGGCGAGATGGACGGCGAGTTGAAGAAGTTGCAGACGGCCTTGGATGAGTCCAAGGTCAAGGCCGGCAACGCCAAGCTGGCATCGGAAGAGGCTGACAAGTCTCTGCCCGCGGCGCGAGAGGGCGTCGAATCCGCCAACGCCAAGTTCAAGGAAGTGCAGGCCAAACTCGAAGCGACGCAGACGGCGATCGCCGAGAAGCTCAGTGGCAATGAAGAGACGGCCGCGGCTCAGAAGGCGGCTGATGATGCCCGACGAGATTACGAACGCGCCCGCGAAGCCGTGTTGGTGAAGCTGCGCGAGGATGAGGCGTACATCATCGCCGTGCAACAGGCGACCGACACCCGTGATCGCTTGGAGGTTCACAAGGCCACGCCCGGCGTTGATGGCCGGTTGATCGCCGACACTACGCAGTTGCTGTTGGAGCGGCAGCGCAAGATCAGCGGGATGGAGGACAAGGCGGTGGCCGATGACCCGGCCGCCAGCGCCGCCAAGGAGAAGTTTGAAGCCGCCGAGGCCGCGTTGTTGGAGCGCAAGAAGCGTGACATGGAGGCGGCGGAGAACGACCCCGAGTTCAAGAGTGCCGCCGCCAAGGCTCAAACCGCCAAGGAGGCCGTGGCCGCCGCCAACAAGGGTGTTTTCGAAGCCGCCCGCGCCAAGTCCCAGGCCCAAGAAGAACTGGCCAAGGCCAACAAGGAACAGCAGGCCATCCAGTCACGTGGCGAACGTGTGGCGCAAGCCAAGCAGACCAAGACTGAATACCGCGACCGCAAGATCGAAGACCTGCGCCGTCTCAACAAGTGATATTTCGCGCCCCGCCCCATGTAGCGCCCGTGGTGCTTGGGGCTCGTGCGGCTCTGACTAACAGCCGCGGCGTTCCCGCCGCGCGTCTTTGAGTATCAAATGCCAGCGGGCTTGTTCCCCGTGGCTCTGTCAAGTCAAACAGCGGCACTGATGTTATTTTGGCAATGACGTGTCGCCGGGGCAGCATCATCAATCATACGGAGCATTACACGTGGCCAAACTCAAGTTCGCATTGATCGGTTGCGGCGGTTACATGGGCCAGCATGCCCAGCGTCTCAAGAATCATCCCGATGTCCAAATCGCGGCACTTTGTGATGTGAGCGATGCGGTGCTTGAACGTTTCACCGCCCGCAACTTGGCGGAGTACCAGCCCGCGCCCAAGCGGTACATCGACATGACCGCGATGTACGCCCAGGAAAAGTTCGACGGTGTTTTCATCGCCACGCCGCACACGCTGCACTACGAGCACGCCGCCGCGGCGCTGGACGCGGGCTGCCACGTCTATGTCGAAAAACCGATGGTCACCGACCTGCGACAGGCCCGCGACTTGGAAAAGAAAGTGCGCCAAGCGGGCAAGACGCTGGTGATTGGTTACAACAGCACCTGCTCGCCGGAGTTCACGCATCTCAAGCAACTCATCGCCCAGGAGAGCTTGGGCAAGTTGGAAATGATCAACGGCTTCATCGCCCAATCGTGGATGAAACACACCGTGGGCCTGTGGCGTCAGGATCCGAAATTATCGGGCGGGGGCATGGCCTACGATTCCGGGGCGCACCTGCTCAACAGTCTCTGCTGGAGTGTGGGGCAAGATGTGGAACAGGTTTTCGCGTTGGTGGACAATCACGGCACGCCGGTGGACATCAACGCGGCGTTCGTGCTGCGTTTTGTCAACGGGGTGACGGCCAGCATCAGCGTGGCGGGGAATTGCCCCTCCAACGCGGGGGTGCTGACCTACATGTTTGAAAACGGACGGGTGGAGATAGATGGCTGGACGGGTAACTGGATTCGCGTCTGGCGGGGCAATGAGCAGGTGAAGTACCCGCCGATTTCCGCGGAGATGGGTTCACCCTCGCCGACGCACAATTTCGTGGACGTGCTGATGGGGCGTGCGAAGCCCCGGACCAGTCCGCGTGAGGGGATCATCCAGAGCCAGTTGATGGACGCGATTTATGAATCGGCGCGCACGGGCAAGGTGGCGCGGCCGGGGGTGAGCGCTGAGCGCTGAGGATGTGGATGATGTGGCATCATCACAGCCGAGGGGCGCAAGCCTTGCGGCTGGGACTTCATCGAGCCGATATACCAACATGCCCAGCGTCACCGTCATCACCGCCACGCGCAATCGCCCGGAGATGATCGCCCAAACGCTGCGTTCCATCGCGGCCCAGACGTTCACCGATTTCCAGGCCTTGGTCAAGGATGACGGCTCATCCACCCAGGCCCGCGAACACTATCGCCGCATCATCGCCGGGTTGGATCAAGGGTTTGTTTTCGACGATACGGTCGCCCCTGATGGCCGCGGTTCCGGTCCCGGCGGAGC
>JBBRGB010000149.1:0-8807 GCA_038241095.1 Phycisphaerales bacterium | reverse complement strand
GCCCCGCGGGTTAGTGGGCCCCCGCGGCCTCCAAAGGGGTGGGGTTCAATGGGGGGGGCCGGGGCGGGGGGTTGGGTTTGCGGGGGGTTCCGGGGGGGGGGTCCCCGGGGGGGGGGGGTGGGGGGGGTTAGAACGTTTCTTGGTTGGCATGGCGACCCAATGATAGCTGTTGGGCTGCACAGTCATCGGGATCAAAGAGGAACCGCGGATGAACGCTGATGAACGCCGATGGGGATCGGATTTCAAGCAAAACTCATGGCGCCCACAAACGTTCGTAAACTCGCATCCAAACCATCTCATCATCCCATCCGCGTTCATTTGTGTTCATCAGCGGTTTCATCCCCTTCCCTGAAAGCACAAATGAAAAAAAGAACCTCGTGTCATCGGGCGGCCCGTGAGGGACGCGCCCTGGCGGCACGCGGTTCCGTGGTTCTTGGCTACTGGCTGATGACGTCATCAGCCAGTAGCGTGGTGGCATCACCGGGTCAATCCTTGTTGATCTCGTCCTTCACATCCTCGGCGGCATCCTTCACATTGTCCTTCACGTCCCCGGCCGCATCCTTGACGTCCTCGGCGGCGTCATGCACAGCATCGCCCAGATCATTGTCATCCGAGCAGCCAGTGAGCGCGATCGGTGATCCGACCAACAGCCCCATTGCCAAGGTCGCGGTTGCCAAACTTGCCATTCTCATGCTTTTTCCTTTCGGTAAGGGTTAACGATTCTTCCCTCGATTCAGACAACAATAGCCCGCCTCTCATTCCGCCCGCCATGAGGAACCCGCGCCTCATCGCATCAGGCATCGACGCGCGGTGGGGTGGGGAACGACCCGATGAACATTGACAGGCCCAGCAGAGCCGCGCACGCAGTAAGCGCGGTTAGAGCCACGTTGGCCGGAGGAAACCCACCGCTTACTGCGTGCGCGGCTCCTGCCTGACTCTCCTGCAAATCCACATGCGTTTGCTCTGCGGGGAATGGCAATCGACTTGTGACAGGGACTGGGTTGGCGTACGATGGCCTTGAGCTTACCGGCCCTGCTGTTGCCGGCACAGCCCGCGTCCTTGACGCCGCCGTTGGCACTCGACCGGCCCCCCCGATCGCCAGCGGCGATTTTTTTTATCCCTTCCGCGCTACCATCAGGCTCCACCCGCGCCCTTGCTCCGAGAGCCTGCGATGACCAACCCATCCCCGTCGTCCACCCAGCACCGCTTCACCAACGCCCTGTCGCGCGAGACCAGCCCATATCTGCTTCAGCACGCCCATAATCCCGTGGATTGGCACCCTTGGGGCGATGAGGCTTTCGATCTGGCCCGGGCTACGGACAAGCCGATCTTCCTTTCGGTGGGTTACTCGACCTGTTACTGGTGCCACGTCATGGAGCGGCAATGCTTCGAGAACGAATCCATCGCGGCGCTGATGAACGAGCTGTTTGTCAACATCAAGGTTGACCGCGAGGAGCGGCCGGATGTGGACGAGATTTACATGACGGCGGTGCAACTCATCAGCGGTCGCGGCGGCTGGCCCATGAGCGTGTTTCTCACACCCCCACAAGCTGCGGGCAAGGCGGATCGCGGACTGAAACCGTTTTACGCCGGGACGTACATTCCCCCCGAGCCGGCGCATGGTTTGGCGGGGATGCCCCAGGTCTTGCAAGGACTTTCGCAGGTGTGGCGCGAGCGGCGGGACGAGGTGCTCAAACAGGCGGAGCAGGTGGCCGAGGCGGTGCGGCAAAACCTATCCCGCGTCGACATGGCCGGCCCGTTGCGGGCACGCTTCGTCGAGGAGGCCGCAGGTCAGCTCCTGAGTCACTTCGACGCCCAACACGGCGGGTTCGGCGGCGCGCCCAAGTTCCCCCAGGCGGCCAATCTCCTCTTTCTCCTGGCGGGCAATGACCACAATCCTTCGCCTGAGTTGTCGCAAGCGTTGAGGCTCACACTCCAGCGCATGGCGCAAGGCGGCATGTACGACCAGATCGGCGGGGGGTTTCACCGCTATTCCACCGATGAACGCTGGCTGGTGCCACACTTCGAGAAAATGCTCTACGACAACGGGCAGTTGGTCGAAGTTTATCTTGCTGCGGCCAGCAGCACGGTCCCGCAAAGCGAAGACGTCGGTAAGCGGCTCTGTCAACGGATCATCGAAGAAACCTGCGACTACATCCTGCGCGAAATGACCGATCCCACCGGCACCTTTTGGTCGGCGCAGGATGCCGAGGTCGATTCGCGCGAGGGTGACAATTATTTGTGGACGCCGGAGGAAATGACCGCCGCGCTGGCTCGGACGGAGCGGGTGGCGGTGCTGACGCCGTTGGCCTTGGAGCTTTACGGACTGGACGCCGGCCCCAACTTCCGCGATCCGCATGATGCCGATGCGCCGGCGCGGAATGTGCCGCATCTGCCCCGGTCGCTGGAGGAGTTGGCCCAGGCCCGCGGCATGAAGCTGGAAGAACTTCTGCAAGCGCGGCAAGCGATCAACTCGGTCCTGCTGGCGGCGCGGAACAGGCGCAAGCAGCCGGGCACGGACGACAAGGTGCTGGTGAGTTGGAACGGCATGATGATCGCGGGCCTTGCCGGGGCGGGGGTTTATGCGGGGCGCTTCACCCAAGCCGCGGCCAAGGCGGCCGACTGCATCCTTGCCCATCTGCGCGATGAATCCGGCGGGCTGTGCCACACCATGCGCCGCGGCACGGTCAACACCCGCGTCCAAGGCTTTCTCGAAGACTACGTTTTTCTCACCCACGGCCTAATCGCCCTGCACCGCGCCACGCAACAACAACGCTGGCTTGATGAGGCGGAATCCCTCACCGCCACGGCCCTCGAACGCTTCGGCCTTGCTGACGGCGGGTGCTGCGACACCCTGGCGGATCAGGGCGACCTGTTTGTCCGCACCCGCTCGACCCACGATGGTGCCATCCCCAGCGCTGGGAGCCAAATGACGCACAACCTTTTAGATCTGGCGCAACTGACGGGCAAGCGGTCGCACTTGGATCGCGCCTTGGCGGAATTGCGCAGTGTCGGGGCCATGCTCGAATCTCGCGGCTCGATGATGGCGCACTGGCAGCACGCCTTGTTGCGGGCTTTGGAGATGACACCGGAGAACGCCGAGGTGGACGGGGAGGATCAAGCGGGAAGCGCTAAACCGGCAAGCGTGAGACGGACGCCGGTGGTGGTGGCGGTGGAGCCACAGGTTGTTGATTTATCGGGGCCGGAGGTCACGTTTCGCGTGACGCTGAAAATCGATCCCGACTATCACCTCAACGCACATCAAGGCAACGGCGATGAGGGACTTCTCGCCACCGAATTGATCTTGGAGGGTGGTGAGGGTCTTGAAATGACGGTGAACTATCCGCCCGGCACAGCGCGGCAATACCCCTTCGCCGACAAACCGCTTGCGGTCTATGAAAAGATCGTGACCTTGGAGGCGACGATTCGCCGCAGGACAAAGGGGGCCGGGCAAGCCAAGGGTCACACCCGGCCGCGACTGATGCTGCGTTACCAAGTCTGCACGGAGCAAAGTTGCCTGGAGCCGCGACAAAGCCTCTTGCCCGTGCGGTTTGAACTTTGATTGTCAGTCGAGGGGCGCAAGCCCCCGGACGAAAGTGCAAGGGCGCGTGATACAAGTCTTGCCCGTGATGGTTGAGTCATCACACTTTGCCGCTCGCGGGAGATTGGCCGGCGTTGAGGCGATCCATGATTTCGGAGAACAGGGCGCTGGGAGTATCCGTGGCGTCACCCTCGACGGGAACTTCGGGGGCGGCGGGTGCGATGTTCGGCACTTGCGAGGTCGGTCGCGTTGTGCCCATCAGCAGGCAGCGGGTTTGATCGAGCATGGCCTCGGCGCGGCGAAGCATGGTTTCCATCCGTTGCTCCACGCCAGCCCAATTATTTTCTAGTTCCTCCAACCGCCGGGCGTGGTCATCCATGCGTTCGAGCAGACGCTTTTCCAAGGCCCCGACCCACTGGTCATAGTCACGCAGGCTGCGGGCCACATCCTCGCGGATGTCCTGTCGCAGTTGTGCCTGCTCTTGCTTGACGCTGTCGAGCACGGCGTGATGCTGCGTGGCCTGGGCCTCGGCGGCCTTGAAAAGTTGCAGGCCGAGTTTCAGGCGTTGATCCGCCTGTTCCTGCACGCGGCGCAAAGCGTCGGCCCGCTGGTCGGGCGTCAGGGGTCGGCGGGGCAAACCAGGCAACGCCCCAGGAAAGGCGTCGGCCGTGACACGTTCCCCTACGGGCAGGGCAATTCCGGGGATTCCGGGGGGGCCGGTGGTGCCTGTGAGTCGCAATGGCGGGGGTGACAGTGGCGGCATGAAGGTCTCGGACTTGTAGCATCGGTCGCGGCGGGGGCGGGCCTGCACATTCGCCACGGCGGGATTATCGGAACGGTTATCGGCGCGGAAACCGCGTCTGTTTGGTTGTCGTCGCTGTGGCACGCAAAGCCTTTGCCACAGGCACCCGTGCGTCGGCAGCAAGCGTGGATTGAAAAAAAGAAAGCCCCGGCCGTCCGCGGCCGGGGAGTTCTTCACGAGTTGCTTGTCACGTCAAGAAAAAGCCTTACTTCTTCCGTGCCACGGGCTTGACAGCCTTGCTCTTGAGCACGGCCTGGGCCGCGGCGAGGCGGGCAATGGGCACGCGGAAGGGCGAGCAGGAGACGTAGTCCAAGCCCGCGTTGTGGCAGAAGGCGATGGAGGCGGGGTCGCCGCCGTGCTCGCCGCAGATGCCGCACTTCAAGCCATTCTTGGTCTTGCGACCCTTGGCGACGCCCATGGCCACCAACTGGCCGACGCCGGAGGTGTCGATGGACTGGAACGGATCGTTGGGCAGCAGTTCGCGGTTCAAGTAATCGGGCAGGAAGGTGTTGACGTCGTCGCGGCTGTAGCCGAAGGTCATCTGCGTCAGGTCGTTGGTGCCGAAGCTGAAGAAGTCAGCGTACTGGGCGATGTCGTCGGCCGTCAGGGCGGCGCGGGGAATCTCGATCATGGTGCCGATGAGAATGTCGAGCTTCTTCTTGAAGCCAGTCTCCTGCTTGACCTGCGCGATGACGCTTTCGGTCTGCTCACGCAACACGCGAATCTCGGCCTGCGTGCCCACCAAGGGGTGCATGATCTCAGGCATGGCCTTGACGCCCTTGCCCAAGCACTCGATGGCGGCTTCGACAATGGCGCGAACCTGCATGTCCAGGATTTCAGGGTAGGTGATCGACAACCGGCAACCCCGGTGGCCCAACATGGGGTTGGCTTCGTGGAGTTTCGCCACGCGGTTTTTCACCGTCGCGGCGGGCACGCCCACACGCTTGGCGAGTTCTTCCTGGCTCTTGTCGTCGTGGGGCAGGAACTCGTGCAACGGCGGGTCCAAGAGGCGAACCGTCACGGGCAGGCCGTCCATCGCCGTGAAGATGCCCACGAAGTCACCCTTCTGATAGGGCAGCAACTTCGCCAGGGCCTTGACGCGGTCTTCGCGGTTGTCGGCGACGATCATCTCGCGCATGGCTTGGATGCGGTCGCCTTCAAAGAACATGTGCTCGGTGCGGCAGAGGCCGATGCCTTGCGCCCCGAACTCGCGGGCGCGCTTGGCGTCGGCCGGGGTGTCGGCATTGGTGCGAACCTTCAGCGTGCGGTGCTTGTCGCTCCACTTCATAACCGTGGAGAAGTCACCCGAAAGCGAAGGGGCTTGGGTGGCGACGGTGCCTTCCATGACTTCGCCGGTGGAGCCGTCGATGGAGAGGGTGGCATCGTGGTTGTAGGTCTTGCCGCCGACGGTGATGGTGCGTGCCTTGGCGTCGATCTGGATTTCGCCAGCGCCTGCGATGCAGCAGCGTCCCCAACCGCGGGCGACAACCGCCGCGTGGCTGGTCATGCCGCCGGTGGAGGTCAGGATGCCCGCCGCCGAGTGCATGCCGTCGATGTCTTCGGGGTTGGTTTCCTTGCGGACCAGGAGCACCTGCTCGCCGTTGTGCGTGCGGTCCACGGCTTCTTCAGCGGTGAAGGCCAGCTTGCCCACAGCCGCGCCGGGCGAAGCGGGCAGGCCGGTGGCGATGGTCTTGGCCTTCTTCTTGGCGTTGGGATCGAAACTCGGCAAGAGAAGCTGCGTCAGGTCGCCGGCAGGAATGCGAAGAATCGCTTCTTCCTGCGTGATCAGCCGCTCTTGGACCATGTCGCAGGCGATCTTCACCGACGCGGCCCCGGTGCGCTTGCCGTTGCGGGTCTGGAGCATGTAGAGATAGGAGTTTTCAATGGTGAACTCGAGGTCCTGCATGTCGCGGTAGTGGTTTTCCAGAATCTTCTTGATGCCCAGCAGTTGCTTGTGAACCGCGGGCTTCCACTTGGGCATTTCATCGCAGGGCATCGGCGTGCGGATGCCGGCCACCACGTCTTCGCCCTGGGCGTTGATGAGGAACTCGCCGTAGAACTTGTTTTCGCCCGTCGAGGGGTTGCGGGTGAAAGCCACGCCCGTGCCGGAGTCCTGGCCCATGTTGCCAAAGACCATCGACTGCACGTTGACGGCCGTGCCCAGCAGGCCTTGGATGCTGTTGATCTGACGATAGCGCACGGCCCGGTGCTGCATCCAGCTCTTGAACACCGCTTCGACGGCCAATTCAAGCTGCTTGTAAGGGTCGAGCGGGAAGTCCTCGCCGACGAACTTCTTGTAAACCGCCTTGTAAGCGTCGCACAGCGCCACCAAGCCCTCGGTGGGGACATCGGTGTCGAGCTTGACGTTGTACTGCCGCTTGATTTCGTTAAAGGCTTCTTCGTAGTGCTCGTGATCGACGTTCATCACCACGTCGCCGTACATGTTGATGAGTCGGCGATAGGCGTCGTAAGCGAATCGCTCATTGTTGGTGGCAATCGACAGGCCGGCGACGGAGGTGTCGTTCAAGCCGAGGTTGAGGATGGTGTTCATCATGCCGGGCATGGACAGGGCCGCGCCGGAACGAACCGAAACGAGCAGCGGGTTCTTGGCATCGCCGAACTTCTTGCCGGTTTCTTTTTCGAGCATGGCGACGTATTGATGCACCTGATCCATGAGGCCCTTGGGAAGCTTGCGGCCTTCCTTGTAGTAGCGGGCGCAGACTTCGGTGGTGATGGTGAAGCCGGGGGGCACGGGCAGACCGATGCCGGTCATTTCCGCTAGGTTCAGGCCCTTGCCGCCCAGCAGTTGCTTCTGGTCGCCCCGGCCATCGGTGCGGAGCTTGCCGAAGTAATAAACCATCTTGTCGCGGGCGGGAGCCGCCTTCTTGACGATGGTTTTCTTGGCCGCGGGCTTGGCGCTCTTAGCGCTCTTGGTGGGCTTGGCGGAACTCTTGGAGGTCTTCTTGGCCATGGTGCGTGCTTCTTCCTAAGGGTGGTGGGGTAAGGGTGTGAAGGCGGCTGCCGATACACGGGCAGTCGGGGACTTTAGCGCGCCCATGCCCCGGCGCGCGAGCCATGTATTGTAATCAATGGCCCCCCAGCGTCAAAAGACCTCTCAACTCTCCGGCAGGCCGAAGTCCGCGGGCTTGGCGGCCTTGACATCCTGGCCCGTCAGCGCTTTGACCACCCGGCTGACGTGAATATGGCAGTTTTCGATGAACAGCCGGAACCGTTCCTGCGTGCCGGCCACGGCCGTGCCCACCACGTACACGCCCGGTACGTTGCTCTCCATCGTCGCGGCATCGAGCCGGGGCGAATGGTTCTCCCCTTCCAACTCCACGCCCAGCATTTCAAAGAGCGTGGTGTCGGCGACGTAGCCGGTCAAGAGCAGCACGAAGTCTACTTCGACATCCCTGCCTTGGGCCTGCGCTCCGGGCGGACGATCCGCGTCATCCACCACACCCAGCGTCACTTGGCCGGGCGTGATGCTCCGCGGCGCGGTGCGGGGGTAAAACGCGATCTCACCTTGGCGGATCATCGATTCAATTTCAGGCAGCAGCCAGTATTTCACCGCCGCCTTGTCGAAGCTTTCGCGGCGATAACTCATGCTCACCTTGGCACCGACGCGATGGCAGCGGATCGCGGCCTCCACGGCACTGTTGCGCCCGCCCACGATGAGCACTCGCTGGCGGAAAAACTTGTGCGGGTCTTGGAAGTAGTGCGACACATGCGCCAGGTCTTCGCCGGGGATGTGCAAGAGCCGGGGGTGCGCCATGTCGCCGATGGCCAGCACGATGCGGCGGGCGAAGTAGTGATTGCGCTGGCCGCTGCGGGTGGAGCGCACCAAGAACCCGCCGTTGTCGGGCTTGATCTGATCGACGGTTTCGTAGGTGCGGACATCGAGTTCCATCTGCTGCACCACGCAACGCAGGTAGGCGAGATATTCCTCGCGGGTGGCTTTGGATTGATCGGTGGTGTGCAGCGGCAGCCCGCTGATGGCGATGCGCTCCGGCGAGGAGAAAAAACGCGTCTGGTGCGGATACCAAGTGACGGTCTGGGCGATCTGCCCGGCTTCAAGATGGAGGTACTCGGCCCCGACCCGCTTTAGCGCGATGGCCGTCTCCAGGCCGATGGGACCTGCCCCGATTAGGAGGATGTCCGTGGAAATCATGCGTGCATCGTACCACGAGCCGAAAAGACGCGAATCAATTGGTATTCAAAGACGCGCAACGGAGACGTTGCGGCTAAAAAATTGTCGAGTCACGCTTGCTTGCGCTTTTTCCGCCTCACAGCCGCAACGTCCCCGTTGCGCGTCTTCGCATCACATGCACGTTGCGCGAATTGCCCCCGCGACTTCTATGATGATGCCATGATCCGCGTCACGCCCACCCTTTCCCTCCACGACGACGAGGTGACGTTCACCTTCGTGCGCGGCGGCGGCCCCGGCGGGCAGAACGTCAACAA
>JBBRGB010000148.1:0-8849 GCA_038241095.1 Phycisphaerales bacterium | reverse complement strand
CCCAAATCTTCCTGACGAATCTTCACCGGGTCGCCGCTGTAGGGACTGTTGATGTAGAGGTATGCCATGCGGAGATTGTATTCAATCCACGGTTCATTCCGCGGTCATCCCACAGAAGCCGACGCGGCGTCGGCATCTGTGGGCTTGCGTGATCCGATTGTTGCGAGCGGCGGACTCGCTTCACATCTCGAGTTGCGGGCGAGACTTTTCGGGCCAATCGACGTGGAAGAACTTGCCGCGGGGCTGGTCGGTGCGCTCGTAGGTGTGGGCCCCGAAGTAGTCGCGTTGGGCTTGGAGCAGGTTGGCCGGCAGCACGGCCGAGCGGTAGCTGTCGTAGTAGGCCAGGGCGCTCATGAACGCCGGGCAGGGCACGCCCGCCTCGGCCGCCAACGACACCACCTTGCGCCAGTTGTCCTGGGCCTTGTCCATCTGTCGCTTGAAATACGGATCGAGCATCAGGTTGATAAGCTCGGGGTTCTTGTCGTAGGCGTCCTTGATTTTCTGTAGGAACCGGGCGCGGATGATGCACCCACCACGCCAGATCATGGCGATCTCACCGAAGTTCAACTTCCACTTGTATTCCTTCTGCGCCTCGCGCATGAGTTGGAAGCCTTGGGCATACGAACAAATCTTGGAGCAATAGAGGGCATCGCGGATGGCTTCGATGAGCTTCTTCTTTTTCACCTTGGGCATCTTGGCCGGGCCGCGCAGCTTCTTGCTCGCCGCCGTGCGTTCATCCTTGACGGCGCT
Source organism: Phycisphaerales bacterium (assembly GCA_038241095.1). Lineage (GTDB taxonomy): Bacteria > Planctomycetota > Phycisphaerae > Phycisphaerales > Phycisphaeraceae > JBBDMX01. The sequence continues at coordinate 8,099 of JBBRGB010000148.1, read as the reverse complement.
GATGCAGCGGGCGAAGACCGCCTCGGCAATGGTGGGGGCGGGGATGCCCATGTCCAAGGCGTTGACGCTCGTCCACTTGCCCGTGCCCTTCTGCCCCGCGGTGTCGAGAATCGAATCGACCAGGAAGCGTGGCTTCTTGCTCTTGGCAAAGGCCGGGTCGCCCTGTTGCAGGATGTCGGTGGTGATTTCGATGAGGAACGAATCGAGGTCGCCTTGGTTCCACTCGTCGAAGACTTCGCTCATTTCACCGGCCGTCATGTCCAGCAGGTTTTTCATCAGGAAATAGGCTTCGCAGATGAGCTGCATGTCGCCGTACTCGATGCCGTTGTGGACCATTTTGACGTAATGGCCCGCGCCGTCGGGGCCGATGTGGGTGGTGCAGGGCACGCCGGTGGTGATGGGTTTGCCGGGGGCGTAATCTTCCAGCGGCTTGCCGGTCTTGGCGTCCACCTTGGCGGCGATGGCTTCCCAGATGGGCTTGAGGGATTTCCAAGCCGCGGCATCGCCACCGGGCATCAGCGAGGGACCGAAGCGTGCCCCGGTCTCGCCGCCGGAAACGCCGGAGCCGACGTAGAGATAATCTTGGGGCTTGAGTTCCTTCTCACGGCGAATGGTGTCGGTCCACAGCGAATTGCCGCCGTCGATGATGATGTCACCTTTTTCGATCAGCGGCAGCAACTGTTGGATGACGGCATCGACGGGCTTGCCGGCCTTGACCAGGATGATGATCTTGCGTGGCCGCTTGATGGCCTTGACGAAGTCCGCCAGCTCGGCGCAACCGACGAGCCGCAGGGCCGAAGGCTCCTTGGCGTTGGCGTCGGCGATGAACTTTTCCATGGTTTCGGTGGTGCGGTTGTACACCGCCACCGTGTAGCCGTGGTCGGCGATGTTGAGCACCAGGTTCTGGCCCATGACGGCCAAGCCGATGAGGCCGATGTCGGCGGTGGGGGAGGTAGGGGGGGTGACGTTGGATTGCAAGGGCATGAAAGACTCCGGGGATTGGTCAAGGGGTGCGGAACGAGGATTATACGAAAGGCGATTGATGCGTTCCTGCCATCGTACCGGCGGTTTTTCACGCTTCGCGCCTTGTCGGCGGTCTGGCGGTAAACTTACGCCATATCACGCATGTACCTCCTGACCTGTCCATCCTGTGGCCACCAGACCCAAGCCTCCTTCGTTCGCGTGGGCGCGGTGGTGACGTGCAGCGCCTGCCAGACGGTCTTTCAGGTGCGCACTACCGATGTGGAACGCAAGGTCGCCTTGGCGGGAGTAGGCCCAAGCGGTGAGGGGGGAGCGGTGCTCGATGAATCGCTCCGTGGCAGCCCCGAAACGCCGGCTTTTACCACTCCTGAAACGCCCCCCGGAAACGCCCCCGGCGGTGTGGCATCCATCACGGCGTCCGACATCGCCTCGCATCAGTCCGCCAGACGCCAAGCCGCGGCATCGTCATCAAGCAGGCCCGCCGCCAGTGGGACTCGCACACCCGCGGCCAGCGGCGGCACGGCCTCCGGCGCGGCCGCAAATGTTTCGTACGCGGCCACCACGTCCGTTCCCAAAGCGGTGGCCCCCAACTACGCCATCCCCGCCCAGACGGTCCACAACCTGCCGCCCACCCGGCCCGCGATCAAAGGCCACCTGAGCCCCGCCCAACTCGCGCGCCAACGCGCCAGCCGACGACAAATGGTCATGAGCCTCTTTCTCCTGGCGGTGACCATTCTCATGGCCGCGGCCATCTCCTACGGCGTGTGGTGGAAGCTCTCCGGCCCCGGCAGCCTGCCCGCCGTGCAGCCGTCATCCCCCCCGCAGCCGCCCGCGACCCATGCGCCATCGTCACCAGCTGGCCATGATGACCAAGTGCCGTGAGGGGGAATAGTCTTGAGTCCTGAGTCTTGAGTCTTGAGGTTCAAGACAGAGGCGCAAACTCTATACTGCCACCCGCAATCGTTTTCCTCAAGACTCATCCCTCAAGACTCAAGACTAATTCCATGTTCTTCCCCGTCCGCACTGATCGTCGGCTTCAGCACACGCCTTGGGTCAACTATGGCCTCATCGCGGCCAACACCCTCATTTTCATCATGACCCAGGCCGGCATTCAAGGCACGGCCTATGACCGCTTTCTCTTGCAACCCACCGAGCCGGACGTCTGGTTCGGCCTGCCGTACCAGTTCATCACCTACCAGTTCCTGCACGCTGACTGGATGCACCTGCTGGGCAACATGCTCTTTCTCTACGTCTTTGGCAACAGTGTCGAAGACCGCTTGGGCAAGGTCGGTTATCTGAGCTTTTATCTCGCCGGCGGGGTGCTGGCCGGGCTGGGTCACGCGATGCTGGACGCCAACCCCGTGCTGGGTGCCAGCGGTGCGGTCGCAGCCGTCACCGGGGCGTACCTGGCGCTGTTCCCCATGAGCAACGTCACCATCATTTACTGGTTCATCTTCATCGGTGCCTTTGAGATTTCCAGCATCTACCTCATCCTCTTTCAGATCGCGCAGAACATCTTTTTCCAACTCCGTGGCGGGGGTGGTGTGGCTTACGCGGCCCACTTGGCGGGGTATTTGTACGGCTTCCTGGTGGGCATGAGTTTGTTGTGGAGCCGACTGCTGCCGCGTGAACCTTACGACATGCTTTCGATGATCGAGCAACGCCGTCGCCGGGCCAAGTTCACCGCCCTGACGCGAGGCGGTTTTCAACCTTGGGAGGCGGGCAAATCAGGCGCTTCGTCCCACGCGGGAGGTGAAGCGCCCAAGCTCACCGCCGAGCAGCAGCGACTCGCGGAGATGCGCTCCGGCGTCAGCGCCGCGTTGGCGGATCACAACATGCCCGTGGCCGCAGGGGCCTATGTGAAGCTGTTGGAACTCGATTCCAAACAGGTGATGAACCAGCAGCAGCAATTGGACATCGCCAACCAGCTTGCCTCCGATGGCCAGTACGATGCCGCGGCCCGCGCCTACGAACTGTTCCTCTCGACTTATGGCAAGTACGCCCAGCGCGAGCAGATCGAATTGATGCTGGGCCTGATTTACGCCCGCTATCTCAGCCGCGGCCAGCGGGCCTTGGAACTGCTGCGTAATGCCCTGCCCCGCCTGCACGATGACTCGCAAAAGCAGTTGGCGCAACGGATGCTGACGGAAATCGAGCGGCGGTGAAGCGCGGGACGGTAATCAATGAAAACCAAGCCCACAGATGAAGTCGCCGCGACTTCTTCTGTGGGATGACTGTCGAGTGGCGCGCGTCAAGGGCGCATCAAATCCCACAGAAGAGCCGCTCCGAGCCGCGGCTCATCTGTGGGCTTGCATCATGATTTGAAACATGAACTTTCCGTTACTTCCGGGGCACGATGACGAAGTCGCGGGCCGGGACGGTGTGGCCCAGGATTTCGACGGCCTGGTCGCCGTGGTTGATCAGCCAGCGCTTCTTTTGCGTCAGGTGGTCGATGACGCACGCCTCGGCATGGGGTTGCTCGTGCCAATCGAGCTTCGCGGCCTTGACGGCCTGTTGCGCCAGCCACTCGTTGAAGTTTCGGCTATGCCCCCCGGCATAAAAGACCTGGCCCTTGCCGTGACGATGTTTCACTGCGGCTGGCTTGCCGTCGAGCGTTCCACCCTCAAACCACGCCAAGGCCTCGGCCCCTTCCAAGGTCAATTCTTCGCACTCGACCACATCAGTGAATCGCTGACCGTCGGCGGTGCGCACGGTCTGCGGCTTGCCCACGCGAGCATCACGAATGCTTAACCCCAAGACCGCCAACATCGGCTCACCGGCGCGGCGGTAGTACACGCCATGCTGATCCTGATGCGCCGTGCGACCCGTCGCCAGCAACACACCCCCGGCTTTAACGAAAGCGGCAAAGCGGGCCGCATCTTCGCGCTTCATCAACCGCAGGCCCGGCAGGGCCACGAACTTGAATGCCTCGAGCGCTTCGCCCGGATGCACCACATCCATCATCACCCCGTGACGCCAGAGCGGCTCCTGCATCTGTCCCACGGCATCGAGGTACGGCATGGGCCGACGCGAATCACGATGCTGGGCGCGGACATTGTCAGGATCAAACACAATGGCCGCGGACTTGGCCGACAGCGTGGCGGGCAGCGCGGGCTGGCCGGCCAGACGCTTCTGCGCGGCGCGGATGGCTTCGACGCGCTGGGGCACGGGCTGACCGTCGTGATCACAGATGGCCCTGGCCGTCTGCTCCAGGTTGGCGCGATGCGCCCGCCAATGCCAGAACATCACGCCCAACGCGCCTCGCGCCCGCATCTCGGCCATGAAGGAAGTGGAGAACCCTTCACTGGCGCCGGTCTCGAAGAGCCAGAACGGTTTGCCCAGCGAGGAGCGGAACCAATCGTGTGCCAGTCCGTTGAAGGCGTCGATGTGGTCGTGACCCGCCGCGGCCGCGCCACGGTAGGCGTCCCACCCGGCGACATCCAGTTCCCGCGCCATGGCGCGATGGTCGATACCGCGGTCAAACAGGCCCGTGGAGTTGTGGCTGACCCATTGCCGCTTGTCGATGTTGGCGCGCAGGGCGTCGTATTGCAGTCGGAGGTAATCGACGGTGCTGTCGCTGTAAAAGCGGTGGAAGTCCAAGGTGTGGCCCATGACGGCGCGGCGGCACTTGGGCGTGGGAATCTCGCCCCAAGCGCTAAAGGCCATGCTCCAGAACTTCAACCCCCAGGCGTCGTTGATGGCCTCGACGCTCGGATAGCGGGCCTTGAGCCATTGGCGGAAGCGAAAGACGCAGGCGTCGCAGTGGCACTCGAAGAACTCGCGGAACTCCGGGCCGATGAGTTCGTTGTCGATCTGCCAGCCGATGACCGCCGGGTGCTTGCCCCACTGCCGGGCCATGGTTTGGGCGATCTCGATGGAGTGCTGGCGGTAAACGCCGTTGTTGACGCAGGCGGCGCGGCGTTCACCATACGACAGCCGTTGGCCGTTGCGCAGCACCACCATCATCTCCGGGTACTGTTCGGTCAGCCACGGCGGTGGCGCGGCCGTGGGCGTGCAGAGCACCGCCTTCATCCCGCGCTCTTGGAGCATGTCCAGGAACCTATCGCACCAGTCGAGCGTGTGCTGCCCTTCGCGTGGCTCCAAGGCGCTCCATGCGAAGTCCAACATGCGGATGGTCTTGAGATCCATCTCCGCCATGCGGTCAAGATCGGTGGCCCATTCGGAAGGATCGATGAGTTCGGGATAGTAGCTGACGCCCCATTGCATAGTGTGGTTCTCGCGGGTGGGTGTTGATTGCCGCCGCCGGGTGGGATGCACTCGGGAAGCGGCGGCGTGGGAATGTAGCGTAACAAGAATTGGCGGGAAGGAATGATTACCCGCACAGACGCTTCTTCAAAGATCGAGATGCCATAGAATCGGGTGTGGTTTTCTTTTCTTTGCCCGAGTCCGTCCATGTCCCGCATCGCCGACCGTGATATCCCCGCCGCGCCTTTGTCCGCCCATGACAAACCGTGGGAGCGGCTACCCGCCATCGACCTGCGGGCTTTGCTGCGCATGAGCGATGACACCGGCATGTTGCAGCACGCCATCTTCGCCACGCCCAATCCGCATCACGGCTACTGCATCGACGACAACGCCCGCGGGCTGATCGCCGCGGTGCTTTATGCCCATCTGCATCCCGACCAAGCCCAAGCGGTACCGCTGCATCGCTACCTGGCGTTTCTGACTTACGCCTTTCACGAGAAGACCGGGCGCTTCCGCAACTTCATGGGTTACGACCGCCAGTGGTTGGAGGACGAAGGCAGCCCCGACAGCCAGGGCCGCACCATCTGGGCCTTGGGCTTCACCGTGGCGATGGCCCCCGATGAGCAAACGCGGCGATTGGCGCAACACCTGTTTCGCCAAGCGCTGCCGTTGGTTGAACAACTCGACTTCCTGCGCTCCCGCACCTTCGCCATGATCGGCATGGACTGGTACCTCAAGGTTCAACCCGATGAAAGTTTGGCGCTGGAAATGCACGAACGCTTCGCCAACTGGCTCTTGGCACGCTGGCGCGAGCACAGCGCCCCGGACTGGCCTTGGTGGGAGGGAGAACTGACCTATGACAACGCCAAGCTGCCCCACACCATGCTCTTGGCCGGGCGGACGCTGGGGCGGCCGGAGATGACGGAGGTGGGATTGAAGGCCCTGCGCTGGCTGCTGGAGGTTCAGAAGAAAGTTGACGACGGAGGCGGGTGGCATCTGTCCGTGGTGGGCAACGAAGGCTGGTATCGCCGTGGTGGCAAACCCGCGCCGTTTGATCAGCAACCGTTGGAGGCCCACGCCTTGGTCGATGCCTGCTTGGAGGCGGCTCGGATCACGGGCGATGAGGCTTGGGCCCGTGATGCCTGGCGTTGCTTCGAGTGGTTCGTGGGACGCAACGATCTGGGCGTGCCGCTCTACGATCAAGTCACCGGTGGCTGTTGCGATGGCCTGCAACCGCATGGTGCCAACGCCAATCAGGGTGCCGAGTCCTGCCTGGCGCACCTGCTCTCCGTGTTGGAGTTGCACCGTTACGCGCGGGACAAACATCAATAACGCCTTCCCCAAGCCCACAGATGAAGTCGCCGCGACTTCTTCTGTGGGATGCCCCCCCGATGCCCCCGGATGCCCCCTGCGCCATGGTACGAACCGAGCCACAGGTTGCACCCGATCCCACGGAAGAACCGCTCAGAGCCGCGGTTCATCCGTGGGCTTGAAAACGTCTACTTTTTCAACGTTTACCGTGGCGAGGCTTCGATGCGTTGGACGTAGAACATTGAGTCGGCGGCGCGGGGGCCGATCATGTGATAGCTGATGGGGAACGCTGGCTTGCGCGAGGCGTAGGTCTCGAAAATGCGTCGGCCCCACTTAAACTGCTGCTCGATGTTGTGCTCGATCTTGGCGGTTTCGATGGTGGGAATGAATTGCCGAGTCTGGTAATTCCAGTTGGGGTCCAAGCGGATGAGCAGGTGGCCTTCCTCCCACTCGATGGGGTAGCCGTGGACGTATCCTTCGCCGGTGTTGGGCGTGTGGTACCAGAAGCAGAGGAACTTGTCCTTGTCGGCTGTGGAGGACTCCTGCGACCCGCCGGTGAGCAACCGGGCGTGGGAGATGCGGATGGCGGGGGTGCCCAGTAGGCGTTTGCGGGCGATCCATAGCCGGGCTTCCTGCACATCGTAAAGCCCGACGTGGGCGTAATCGACGCGCAGATCATCGGTGCAGTAATGGGTGTTGATGGACAGGGCTGCGTCCACGGTGTGTCCTGTGGGCGGGGGAGGAAGAATGCTTGAGGCTTGCGCACAAGCGTCCGGGCACGCCTGTTATCTTATGGCAACGCGGCCGGCGTCACGATGCGGCCGCTGAATTATCATTCCAAGAGACGCTTGCAATGACCACCCCTATGCCCGTCGCGGCCCAACCCCTCCCCGCCCACGGCATCCTTGCCGAAGTCGGTGAAGATTCGATCATCCTGGCGATTCCCCACACCGACTATCGGCTGCATCTACTTTGCGACGCCGCGGCGACAGTCGGCAAGGTCGACGACCGCGTCAGCGGGGTCATTCGTGGCGTCGCCAGGCGGGTCGATGTCGTCCCCGCGGGGGGCCGCTACATCGAACCGGTGTACGGTCGGCCACGACGAATTCAAGGCTGGATCAAAGCCATTGATCCTGTCGATCGCACCCTCACCGTCCATGCCGGCGCGGCCCCGGTGACCGTCACCCTGGGCGACACCCGGCAAAAGGTCACCGACTTTTGCGTCGATCAACTCGTAAGCTTCGACATCGAACGCGGAGCGACTTGGACGGCCACATAAATCATGGCGCCAATGGATAATCGAGTAAACGCGAAGGAGCGAAGAAGCGCGAAGGACGCGAAGCAGACAAGAAATTAGAAGCGACCCGATCCTCTGAAGCCTTTTGCTTATCTTCACGGCCTTCGCCTTTCTTCGCCCCTTCGCGTTAAAAACGAATCACCCCAGACCTTCGAAAACAAACCCTCAAGACTCTCCCGGACACTCCCATGGCTTCACTCAAACGCATCCTCGTCACCGGCGGCGCCGGGTTCCTCGGCTCGCACATCTGCGAACGCCTGGTCGCCCAGAACCACGATGTCATCTGCCTGGACAACTTCTTCAC
>JBBRGB010000147.1:0-8891 GCA_038241095.1 Phycisphaerales bacterium | reverse complement strand
CCCATCTCATAAGCCAGCGGCCCCATGAACACCCGGAACCATAAACGGAACGTGTAATAGGCCGTGAGAAACGCCGTGACCAACCCCAGCACCGCCAGCGAAAAATAAAGCCACGAACCATGCTCCCCCAACCCCTTGGCCATCGCCGCGCCCAGGATTTCATCCTTGGAATAGAACCCCGCGGTAAACGGGAACCCCGCCAGTGCCAGACACCCGGCGAGCATCAGCAGGGCCGTCACCGGCATCTTCCGCCACAGGCCACCCATCTTCCGCAGGTCAAGCTGCCCGGCCAGGGCGTGCATTACGCTGCCGGCGGTGAGGAACAGCAGGGCCTTGAAAAACGCGTGGGTAAAGAGGTGGAACACTCCCGCCCCCGCTGAGACCACGCCGACGCCTAGGAACATGTAGCCCAACTGCGAGATTGTCGAGTAGGCATAGATGCGTTTGATGTCGTACTGGCACAGGGCAATGGTCGCGGCGAAGAGGGCCGTCACCGTGCCCACGATGGCCACCACGGGCAGGGCGTACTGGGCGTAATCAAAGACGGGCAACAGGCGGGCGATCATGTAAACGCCGGCGGTCACCATCGTCGCGGCGTGAATCAGGGCCGAGACCGGTGTGGGGCCTTCCATGGCGTCGGGCAGCCAGACGTAGAGCGGAATCTGAGCGCTCTTGCCAAAGGCTCCGAGCATCAGCAGGAAGGGAATCCAGATGTCCAAGGCCGTCGGGGCCGCGCCGGTGGCCGCCACCTCACGCACCTGGCTCACCACGTCCACCAAGCTCACCGTGCCCCAATGCGTCAGGGTCAGGAAGATGCCCAGGGCGAAGCCAAGGTCGCCGATGCGGTTGACGATGAACGCTTTTTTCGCCGCCGCCACCGCCGAGGGCTTTTGATAGTAAAAACCGATCAGCAGGTAGGAGCAAAGCCCCACCCCTTCCCAGCCCAGGTACAGCAGCACCAAGTTGTCGGCCAGGACCAGCGTGGTCATGGCGAAGATGAAGATGCAGACGTAAGCGAAAAAGCGTGCGTAACCGCGATCCCCGGCCATGTAGCCCGCGGCGTAAATCGCCACCAGCGTGCCCACGCCCGTGACCACAAAAAGCATCACAATGGTCAACGGATCAACCAGGTAGGTCATGCCCGCGTGCAGGCTGCCTACGCTGATCCAGTTCCAAAGGGTGACGATGTGGCCGGTGTGGGCAACGTGTTGGCCCGCGCCAACTGTCGCGGCTTCCGCGCCGCTGTGCATGGCCATGAACGCCATGACGCTGAGCACAAAGGCCGCGAAGATCGAGCCGATGCAGATCACCGCCGCCAGCTTGCGCAACGCCGGCTTGAGGCAGCAAAGCCCGCACAGCACCGCTCCGCCGGCGGGCAACCAAGGAATGTATTGAACCAGATCAATGCTCATGTTTATCCGCGTCTCATCCAATAATCCCGCTCACCGGGTCTCATACTTTTTCGCGTTCACACCGTCACATCCGCACAACCATCATCCCCGCAAGGCCGTCCACGCATGGGCATCCAACGTCCGCTTGTGACGGAACAGCAGCACCACCAGACCCAGCGCAAGCGCAGCCTCGGCCGCGGCGATGGTCAGCACGAAAATCACGAACGTCTGCCCCGTCACATTCATGTGGAAGCGTGAAAACGCCACCAGCGAAATCACCACCCCCTGAAACATCATCTCCGTGCAGAGGAACATGATGATGAGGTTGCGACGGGTGAGAAACCCCACCAAACCCAGACAAAACAGCACCGCCCCGGTCAGGAGGAAGTGCGCCAGCACGAGGTTGTCGATGGGGTTGGGCATGGGGGCGAGTTAGTCTTGAGTCTTGAGGGTTGAGTCTTGAGGTTGTGTGTATGGAACGTGAATCTTTTCCGTATCAGCCGCAACGTCCCCGTTGCGCGTCCGAAAGATTCAAACCGTGTTTCGCTTCATCCGTGTTTATCTGTGGACATCCGTGTTCATCTGTGTTACTCCTCCCCAACCCCAACAGGCGAACCCTCCACCTTCTGCTTGGCGATCACCACCGCCCCGATCAGCGAGACCAACAAAATCACGCCCGCCAGTTCCAATCCCAACGGGTGGCTCTCAAACAAGTCCAACCCCACCCGCTCGATGTTGCTCACGCTCCCCGGCTCATCCTGGGCCGCATTGATCGCCGCCAAGCCCGCGCCATCCTTGGCCGTCAACGCCAAACGCTCGGCTGGGCCATGCGTTAACACCGTTGCCCGTAAATCGGCATCGCTGCGCATCGCCGCATCGGCGTTGGCCTCCAGCATCGGCCGGCCCGGCAGCGGAAACGCCACCGTCAACAACACCGCCAGCAGCACAAAGCCCGTGGCAATCGCCGCCACCGGCTCCCACGCCACGCGGTCGTAACTCGGCGAATCCTCCGTCGCCCCCGCGTCCACGCTGACGCTCGGCCCGCCCTCATGCCCCGACTGCGTCGCCAGCATGATGACAAACACATACGTCACCAGAATCGCCCCACCATAAATAATGATCATCGCCAAGGCCATGAACTGCGCCCACAGCAGCAGAAACAGCCCCGAAGTCGCCAGCATCACCATGACAAACCACAGCGCCGAATAGACAGGCCGGGTGTGAGTGATGACCCGCACCGCCGCGACGATGCCAATGGCGCTAAAGATGTAGTAGTAGGCCATCATGGCCCCGCCCTGCCCCGTGCCCCAATCCGTCGGTAGGAATCGCGCCAAATACAGCCACAATCCGCCGAGCACCAAGGCCCCCAACAGCCCGCCCAAAGCGCGGGGCGTGGGCCGCTGACGGGGCATCAGCATGAACAGGGCCACGGCTCCCAAGGCCGATGCGATGTATAGCGCGTAGCTCACAACAAAGTCTTTTCGCGGGGGGTTACGAGGCACATGCCCAGGGCCGACTTGGCCCGTGCGCAACAGAGTGCAAAGCATAGAACCCCCGGCCACGCTTTGCAATTTAACGCCACGCAAGAATTGGACTCCCAAGCCCACAAGATTGAAACCCCAAGCCCACAGATGAGACGCGGCTTTGAGCGGCTCTTCTGTGGGATGACCCCCGAATAACCTGTGCGCCCATCCCACGGAAGAACCGCCCCCAGCGACGGTTCATCCGTGGGCTTGGAAAGATCACTCCAACTTCAGCATCACCAAACCCCTAACCTTCCGGATCCGACGAACCGCCCCCCTCCCCGCGCTTGACGCCGACCACGCTTTGACGACACTGTGTCCTTCGTCCCACCCTCCACCACACACCCGCGCACACCCCACCACGAGAAACAGACCATGCCCGAGTTCATCCTTCCCGTCGCCACCCACAACGCCATCGTCACCGCCGCCTATCGCAAGCGTGGCTTCACCGCCGACGAAGCCGCCGACGCCGCACGCTTCTGCCAACTCGCCGCCTGGCACGGCATCAAAACCCACAACGCCATCAAGGCCCTGCACCTCGACGACCACTTCGGCTCCGGCAACGTCAAAAAGCAAGGCTGCGTCCCCGGCGCGACCATCGACAAAAAACCCTCACGCTTCAAAGCCGCCCAAGTCTGGAACGCCAACCGCAAGCTCGGCCAAGCCGTTGCCTTCGACGCCATGGACACCGCCATGAAACTCGCCGACGAGTTCGGCGTCGGCATCGTCAGCGTCGATGACGCCTTCCACTACCTCTGGGGCGGCGGGTACGTCATGGAAGCCGCCAAGAAAGGCTATCTCGCCTACACCGGTTGCACAGCCGCCCTGGCCGAAGTCGTCCCCTTCGGCGGCAAGTTCCCCACCCTGGGCACCAACCCCCACTCCTGGGCTTTCCCCACCACCGACGCCATCGGCTACCCCATCGTCATCGATTGGGCCACCAGCACCGTCGCCATGGGCCGGGTGCAACAGTTCGTCCGCGAAGGCAAACCCCTGCCCGCGGGCAGTGCCGTGGATAAGGATGGCCGCGAAACCACCGACGCCGCCAAAGTCCACGCCCTGCTCCCCTTCGGCGCTCACAAAGGCTACGGCCTATCGCTGATCGACGAACTCATGGCCGCGTACATCGGCGGGTCACTGCCCACCCTCCGCTCACGCCCCGAAAACGCCGGTGACAGCGAAAAGACCACCCCCAACTTCTTCTTCCAGTGCATCCACCCCGAAGCCATCAACGCTCACGGTTTCGCCAGTGGCCGCGACCAGAACGCCAACGTCAAAGCCGTCCTCGCCGACATCCTGGGCCACGGCAACGAAGGCTGCCTCCTGCCCGGCCAAATCGAACACGCCGCCGCCGTGCGCAGCCAAAAAGCCGACGGCCTGTTGCTCACCGAAGCCGAAATCGCCGAGTTCGAGCGCATCGCCAAGGAAAGCGGCCAAACCCTCAACCGCGCCAACCTCAAAACCGTCTGAAGCACCACCGCCATACAACGCGCACCGCTGACGGACTGCTGACGGGCTGTTGACTTGGTGTTGACTTGGTGTTGACTTGGTGCCACACGGCATCCCGCTTCGGGTGCTGTGTGTCCGTCCCCGCGTAAGATCAAAGCGCGGCAGACTTTCTCCCACTATTACAAAACGGACAATCCCATGCCCCACCCCGCCCCGTGGCATTGTTTCACCGCGACCCTCGCCACCGCCTTGGCGCTGGGCTTGACGCTCGTTGCCCCCGCCACCAGCCGCGCTGACATTCCCACCGCCAATCCCGAATCCGCCGATGGCATTCTCCATTTCCCCGCCGATGCCAACATGGTCATCGTCACCGACCACGGCGCGATTCCCGATGACGAGGGCGACGACACAGCGGCCTTGCAACAGTCCATCGAAGCGGCACTCTCCGTCTGGCCCAAGAAGTTCGTCTATCTGCCCAAGGGCACCTACCTCGTCAGCGACTCGCTCATGAGCCGCATCATGGCCAAACGCGACGCCACCAAGGGCAGCGGCTGGGTCAGCCACATGGTGCTCATCGGCGAATCCCGCGACGCCACCGTCATCCGCCTAAAAGACCACGCCCCCGGCTTTGCCGACCCCGCCAAACCCAAGGCCGTCATCGTCACCGGCTCCGAAGCCGACAACCCCAACCCCGCCGGCGGAGGCAACCGCGCTTTCGCCCACCGCATCATCAACCTCACCGTCCACACCGGCAACGGCAACCCCGGAGCCATCGGCATCGACTTCATCACCAGCAACTCCGGCTGCGTCAGCGATGTCACCGTCCGCTCCGGCGACGGCACCGGCTCCGCGGGCATCGCCATGAACCGCAACTGGCCCGGCCCAGGACTCGTCCGCAACGTCAGCGTCGAAGGCTTCGACTACGGCGTGCAGATGCTTAACCACTTCCAATACGGCATGACCTTCGAGCACCTGACCCTCCGCAAACAAAACAAGGCCGGCTTCCAAGTGGAAAAGAACTGCGCCTTTATCCGCGGCCTGCGCAGCGAAAATAACGTCCCCGCATTCGTGGCCAACAACGCCTCGGTGGTGCTCATCGACAGCCAGTTGACCCCCAACCCTTTGGCGGGTGTGTTGGCCCCCGGCCAAGGCGTCGCCATCCAAGGTGACGGCCAGTTGTTCGCCCGCAATGTCACCACCAGCGGTTACGCCCAAGCCATCGCATGGCAAAGCAAAGACCGCCAGACGATCAAGGGTGGCCACGTCCAAGAGTTCACTTCCCATCCCGCCATCAGCTTCTACGGCACCGAGGAGGCCAAAAGACTGGCACCCCGTTCCTTGAACCTCCCCATCCTCGAAACCCCCACCTTCCACGACAACGACATGACCCACTGGGTCAAGGTGCAAGGCCGCTCCGCCGAGGCGCTCCAAGCCGCCATCGACGCCACCATCGACACCGACAAGACCACCGTCTATCTCCCCAACCTCAGCGACGACAAGGGCTACGTCACCCTCGACAAAACCGTCATCGTCCGGGGCAACGTGCGGGCCATCGTCTCCTGCGGCTCGGAGATCAAGAGCACCAAAGCCTTCGCCGAATCAGGTCAACCCGCCTTCGTCATCCAGGACGGCCCCGGCCCCATCGTCATCCAAGGCTTCCGCAAGCTCGAAGGCAAAATCCAACAAAACAGCACCCGTCCCCTGGCCGTGCGACAAACCATGATCGCCAACCCCGCGGGCTTCAATCATCCCACCTCCACCGCCAACGTTTACAACACCGAGCAAGGCACCGGCCCCATCTTCCTCGAAGACACCGTCGCCGAAGTCACCCTCAACCCCGGCGGAACCCTCTTTGCCCGCCAACTCAACTGCGAGTTCGGCATCGACCCCGTCCTGGAAAACACCGGCGGAACCCTCTGGGTCCTGGGCTTCAAGGACGAAATGGGACTCCCCTTTAACGAAGTCCTCCAGACCGGCCCAAAGTCCAAAACCGAAATCCTGGGCCTCTTCCACTACGTCCTGGGAAAGCACGGCCAGGGCGACATCCCCGTCATCATCAACGACCAAGGCCAACTCTCCCTCTTCTTCGCCTTCAACGGCAACAACGTCAACACCCTCTTCATGCGCCAACGCTTGAACGACAACGACCCTTGGCAAGACATCCCCAGCAAAACCCTCCCCCGCCGCTTCCCCCTGCTGGTTAGTCAACCGTAATGTTCCACCACGCCCCTTAACACCGCCGTTCTCACCGGCGGCGTGGGACTTGATCGTGGAACTGACCCGGCGCATCACCCGGATCGAGGCCGGTCGCGGAGATCGAAGGCCGTGTGCGGAATCGAGCGCGGCAAGCGCAAGCAAGGGCCGAAATCCGCTGACAGAGGGTCGAGGGTAAAAAAGAAAAAACCCCGACTTTTGCAGGGTTTTGCGGGTCTTTAACCGTGTGTTGCGGACATGCCAAGTGACCCCGACGGGGTTTGTACCTCTGTCATTTCGCCGGACAAAATGGCACTTTCAGACGGGACGTGTGCAGAATCCGGCGCAGTTGGCGCACGGAAGGGGCAAACTTCGCTCCCCGTGGTCGCCACGACCAATCCCGCTAAAGCCGTCTCCGTCAACGCTCTGGCGATTGCCTTGGCCGACGCCTTGGACGCCCTGCCGGTCGAGGAGCGGCCCGGCATCGTCGCCCACGTCAAGGCCCTTGCCGCCATGACCCCCGCCAAGAGGGCGGCGATGCTCACCCTTACCAGCGAGTAACCCCCATGAACACACCGTCACCAAACGGTTCAAACGGTCGCACGCCCGGCGGGCGCTTCACCAAGGGCAACCGGGGCGGGCCGGGCAACCCCCACGCCCAGCAGGTCGCCAAGTTGCGGGCCGCGATGCTCAAGGCGGTCACGCCTGCCGCCTTGAACAAGGTCGCCCTGGCCCTGATCGCCAAGGCACAAGACGGCGACGTGCCGGCCATCCGCGAACTGCTTGACCGAAGCCTGGGCCGACCCGTGGAAGCCGACCTGATCGAACGTCTTGAACAACTGGAAGCCCAACAGCAAGAGGCCCAACGCCATGAGTGAGATCCACCGCCGCCTTCGGAATCTGGAACGTCGCATCAAGGAACAGCCCTGCCCGTTGTGCAAGGCGCGGGTGAACCTTCACATCATCAGCGAACAGACGTTAATGCCGGCGGAGTGGTTCACTTGCCCGCGTTGCGGCGCCAAGCTCTTCCCCCAACTCTTTGTGATGGGGAAAACGGACGAGGATGCCCGCCGAGTCGAAGCCAGGCTGTAGCACAGTTTCTGATGGCCAAGTCAAGCCACGGATGCGCCTGATATGCAGGCGACTTTTCGCAAGGTTCCTCACGGCTAGTGCGTCTGGCGGACGAGGCCGGCAAGATGCCAGTCCCCACGCCTTCTTATCCATGCGTGGGGATTCCGAACTGGTCGTTTTCGCGGCCCGGAGGCAAGCTGGTCGTCCGTGGGCATGTCATCTCCACGGCCCACCAGGAGCCCAGGTTTTGGCGAAATCCGTCCCCGCCCCAAGCGCCGTCAGCGGCGGCTCCAGGAAGGCGCGAACCTGCTGCACGACCGTGGTCAGATCAGCGGGGAGTTCGGATTCGCGATGATTCCGCGTAAAAGCATTCCACTGGGTCGATTTGCTCGGGTGCGAACCAAACGCATCGCTCAGGCCTGTCGGCGGTTCTGCCGGGATGGTCCGCCCACGTCGTTGCAGCGTGGCCTTGACTGCTGCTTGCAGCGTTGCTCCATCAAAGGCGAAGTGCCGGGCGAGCAGCGCGATATCGTAATAATCCTTCATCCGGCTGTTCTTCATGCCCAACTCCAGCATCGCGTCCAGCTTCTCCGCGATGGCGGTCTCGCGTGGATAGGCCTTAATTCGCGGTGCTGGCATGTCCAGAAGCGTCGGATAGGTGGCTTCTTCCGGCGTCGGCGTAATGGCATCGCCCAAGCCGACATCGATCTGGATACTCAGCCTCGCGGTTCCCATCAGTCCCCGCAGTTTCACCCGCAACCCCTGGTATTCCTGCCCCTCGCGGATTTCCGATACCGTGATCGACGCCGGGTCGAACGTCAGTCCGTCAGGTTCAACCGACACTCGGCACACATCCTCAAACATAGTCTTTAGCACAACAGCATCGATCTTGCCCGAACCGAGCAAATCAAGATCGCGCGTGGGCCGATGGACTCGTCCGAGCCAGAGCACAAACAGGGATGCGCCCTTGAGGATGAACCGCTTGCCATGCTTCGTGCGCGTCAGGCGGTAGAGAATACGCTCATTCCCAAAGCGCCCAAGGATCGCGTTGAAGTCTTCCTTCCGGCTGGTGGCCAGCTTGAGCAGCCGATCATGAACGGATCGTGCGACGGGATCAATCTCTTTGGCGCTCACAGCATCGCCTCCAGATACGGGCTCATTGCGTGCTCGACCCGGCAGATACGCGCGTAGCGCATCAGATCATCCACGCTCGCCTTTCTCTGCTTGAGGCAATCGCGTAGTGCCTCGACGGCCACATCAAGGC
>JBBRGB010000146.1:0-9011 GCA_038241095.1 Phycisphaerales bacterium | reverse complement strand
GATGGGCGCGGTAAGATTGCTTAATTCAAGGCTGGGGGAAGGGTTTTTTACAAAGCATGGATGTCCCCTTTTTCAAATTTCCATCGTTTAATTCAACAGGATTTTCGCCATGACCAGTTCCACGCCCCAGCCACTTCGCTTCGGCATCGTGGGTTGCGGCTCCATTGGACCGACCCACGCCGGGGCCATTGCCCAGATCGCCGATGCCCGTCTGGTGGCGGTGGCCGACCTGCTGCCCGATCGCGCCGAGGCTCTGGCGCAAAAGTACAACGTCACCCGGATTTACCAAAAGCAGGAAGAACTCATCGCCGACCCTGAAGTGGATGTGGTGGCGATCTGCACACCTTCGGGCATTCACGCCGACGGCGCGGTGGCGGCTTTGCGGGCCGGGAAGCATGTGATCGTGGAGAAACCGATGGACGTGTCGTTGGCGGCCTGCGACCGCATGATCGCCGCCCAACGCGAAACCGGCAAGAAGCTCACCATCATCAGCCAGCATCGTTTCGACATGGCCTCGCGGGTGGTCAAGGAAGCAATTGAGGCCGGCAAACTCGGCAAGATCATCCTGGCCACCGGCAGCGTCAAATGGTGGCGGACGCAAAACTACTACGACAGCGGCGACTGGCGAGGCACGTGGCAGTGGGACGGCGGCGGCGCTCTGATGAACCAAGGCGTCCACACCGTTGATGTGCTCCAGTGGCTCGCGGGCGGTGAGGGTGATGGGGGGGGCGTCAAGCGCGTGTTCGCCCAGACGCGAACGTCCGCCCATGATCGCATCGAGGTCGAGGACATCGCCGTCGCCACGTTGGAGTTCGCCAACGGGGCGGTGGGCACCTTCGTCGCCACCACCGCCGCCTACGACGGCCTGCCGGCGCGGATGGACATCTTCGGCACCGAAGGCTCGGCCATCATCGAAGGCGACCGGTTGAAGCAAATGACCTTGAAAACCGGTGAGTCCTACATCAGCGAACGGGCCGCGGCCCACGCCATCAGCGTCGCTAAAGGCGGCACCGCCAGCGTCAAAGACGACGCCACCCAGCGTGCCGACGACGCCGAGGTCGGCGCGGTCTGGGGCGATGCCCACCGGGCGCAGATCGAGGATTTCATCGCCGCGATCCGCAACGACACCACGCCGCTGATCGATGGCGTGCAGGGCCGCAAACCGTTGGAAGTGATCCTGGCGATTTACGAGTCGGCCAAGACCGGCAAGCCGGTCGAGACGTCGCCTCTCAAGTGAATCGTGATGAAACCGCGAATCAACTCCGATGGCATTACACCGGGTTGGGCATCACATCCGGGCTAGCGGTGGTTTCATCGCCGATGTTGCCGTTCCGCGGGGCGACGATCTTGCCGGGCTTGGACTTTTCTTCCTCGGCCTTGAGCAGGTCGCCAACGGTGGGCTTGTCAAGCTGTTCGCCCTTCATCAGCCGCTCCACATCCTCGCGGTTGAGCGTCTCGTAGCGCAACAGGGCCTGCGCCAAGTTGTCCAACTGCTCGCGGTGCTTTTCCAAGAGCGCCCGCGTTTCCTGATACGTCCGGTCGATGAGGGCCTTGACTTCCTCATCAATGTGCTTGGCGGTGTCGTCGCTGTAGAGCTTGTCGGGCTGTTCCCAAGGGTTGCGGCTCTCATCCATGCCGTAGAGCAGGAAGCCGAGCTTGTCGCTCATGCCGTACTGCGTGACCATGGCGCGGGCGATGGCCGAGGCTTGGCGAATGTCTTGGGCAGCGCCACTGGAGATGTCGCCGCAGAACATGTCCTCGGCAATGCGTCCGCCAAAGGTCACCCGCAGTTGCGCCATCAAATGGTTGCGGGTGTAAATGTGCTTGTCACGTTCGGGCAGCATGAAGGTCACGCCCAAGGCTTGGCCGCGGGGAATGATCGTCACCTTGTGCAGCGGTTCGGAATGCTCATCGAGCAACATCACCAAGGCGTGGCCCGCCTCGTGGTAGGCGATGACCCGCCTTTCCGTCTCGTCGATCTTGCGGCTCTTTAAGGCGCGACCCCACTTGACCTTGTCCCGCGCTTCCTCCAAGTCATCCTGCTCCACCCACTCCTTGTTCTGCAAGGTCGCGGAAATGGCGGCTTCGTTAATGATGGCCGCCAAGTCAGCGCCGCTGAACATGGGCGTGCCCCGCGCCAGTTTTTCCATGGTCACTTCCGGGCTCATCTTGATGCGCCGGCTGTGGGTCTTGAGAATCTCCAAGCGCCCACGCACATCAGGCAGCGGAACGTGAATCTGACGGTCAAAGCGACCGGGCCGGGTCAACGCCGGGTCGAGGACATCGGAGCGGTTGGTCGCCGCCATGACGATGATCTGATCGTTGGTTTCAAAGCCGTCCATCTCGACCAGAATGGCGTTGAGCGTCTGCTCGCGTTCATCGTGGCCACCGGAGGAGAAACCGCTGCCACGCTTGCGGCCGACAGCGTCGATTTCATCCAGGAAGATGATGCAGGGTGAGCTTTCCTTGGCCTGACGGAACAGGTCACGCACGCGGCTAGCGCCGACGCCGACGAACATCTCGACAAAGTCCGAACCGGAAATCGAGAAGAACGGCACATCGGCCTCACCGGCCACGGCCTTGGCCAAGAGCGTCTTGCCACAGCCCGGCTCGCCAATGAGCAGCACGCCACGCGGCACGCGGCCACCAAGGCGCTGGAACTTCTTGGGGTTCTTGAGAAACTCGACGATCTCGTTGACTTCGTCCTTGGCTTCATCAATGCCCGCCACGTCCGCCAGAGTGACGTTGGAGTGTTCCTTGTTGGCGACCTTGTGGCGCGACCGGCCAAAGGAGCCAAGCATTCCGCCAGGCCCGCCGCCAGCGTTGCGCAGGGTGCGGAAGACGAAGAAGTAAATCAGCAGCACGACGAGGATGATCGGGCCGTAGCCGATAAAAATAGGCCAGAAGAGCGAGGTGTTGGTGTCCTGCACCCAATCGACGCCAACGGTTTTAAGCTCGGCGAGATAGAACTCCGTAGCGCCGGGGCTGATCTTGACCATGCGGCGATAGGGAGGCTGCTCTTTGCTCTTGTCAATGCCCGCGGTGCCGTCCTTGAGCTTGCCGACGATGCGGTCTTCCTTGACGACGACGTGGTCTTCAAAGGCGCTGGCCTTGGCGTAGTTGAGAAACTCGTTCCAGGTGATTTCGGTCGCGGCGTTTTGCGTTTGGCTCATGAGCACAAACAGCGCCACCGCCAGCCCGCCGAGGACGAGCCAGCCCATCGCGCCGCGGGAGAGAAAGTTCTGCGGCGGGCGGATGGGGCCTTTGCCGTTCTTGCGCTCTTTGGGAGGCGTGTTTTCAGGGTTTTCTTCGGAACCGGCCATCGATGCTCCTAACGCCGCAGCTTGTGCCGACGGTTTGCGTCTTATTGTATGCCCCAAGCCACCCGGACATTCGGCGGGTCTGTCATCATATCGGGATTGCGGGGTGCTGTGAGAAAAAGGGGACATCCACAATTTTCACTTCGTCGTCGTCCGAATCACCCCAACGTCAAGGAAATTGTGGATGTCCCCTTTTTCGCCCCCGGATCTCACCCTTGAAATTGCCCCGACGCGCAACGGGGACGTTGCGGCTGTGAGTCGGAGTTCCGCAAGCGCCAGCCTTCCAAGGAGCCGGGGGCCGGGGGTTACCAGTCCGAGCGCAGGGTCGAGACGATGTCCCGCGCCATGGTCGCCACCGCTTCGTGTTGGGCGACTTCGAACGGCTCACCCAACGGACGGGCCGGGATGTACCGCCCCACCGCGGCGAAACCTTGCCGATCACGGATCGTCTGGCCCGTGCCCACGGTCGTCCAAGTGAAGTCCACGACCACCCTGGCCTCGACTTCCTCGGGCAGGCCACCCAGTCGCGTTTGGCTCAGACGCCGCTGCTCCACCGCCACCACCCGGCCACGCAGAATCGTGTCGGCGCGATCCTCCGCCACCACCTTGTACGGTGTGCGGCGTTCGATTTCCTTAATCAAGGCCTCGGTCAGATCAAACTCCACGCCCTGATAAAACGTGCGGTTTTCAAAGATTGGCACCGCCACCGTGCGCACATCCTTGGGGAACAACTCCTTGTGCGAATAGCCACAACCCGCCAGCGTGAACATGGCGAGCGTGAGGGCCAGCAGCGGCAGCAGGCGGCATAGGGCGAGCCTTCTCATGGCTGCATCCCTTCAACAGGCGTGACCGGCTTCGCTTCGCCATCGACCGTACCGTCGGCTTCGGGCAGCTTCACTTCGTTGCGTTTGTGCCGGTGCGCCAAGAGGGCCGTATCCGCCGACTCCGGCGTCACATGGGGTGCTTTGAGTTTGTCCAGCCGCGCCATGGCATCCTGGGCCGCGGCCGTGCGGGGATAATCCGTCACCGTGCGCTGGTAGATCGCCACCGCACTGACCTTGTTGCTGCGCTTTTCGTACCACTGCGCCTGCTTGATCGCCTGCTTGGCCAGCGATTCGTCAATCCGCACCAACAGGGCATCAGCACCAAGTTGCTCAGCGGCGGCGGGAAACTCCTTGGCATACATCTTGATCCGCTCAGCCGCCTCGACAAGCCCCGTGGCGTCAAAGCGTGGCCCGCGGAAAGTCGCCAGGTTCGCTTGAATCAACCGCAGCATCGCCTGTTCGCGGTGCAGACTGCGCGGGTAGTTCTTCAAAAACATTTCGTAAGCGATGGCCGCTTGGCCCATGTCGCCGCGGCGCATGAAGTGGTCGCCCAGTTCCAGGCTGGCGCGTTCGCCCAGTTCGCTGCCGGGGGCGCGTTCCTGAATCAGGATGAAAATCTCTTCCGCCTCGCCGTAGGCACTGATGATGCGCATGCCCCAGAGCTTGCGTTTGACGCCGTTGGAGAACATGCGGGCGATTTGATATTCGCGTTGCAAGGCGGTGTTGAACTGCTCGCTGCCGGGGTAGCGACGCAGCACGCGCTCGAAGTCAAACAGGGCCTTAAAGTAGTTCTTTTCGCCCACCTTGGCGTCGCCGCGAAGCAGATAGGCCTCGGCCAGCATGGAGTGATTGGGATGGGCCTTGATCCACTTGGAGGCCAGGTCGTTGGCGGTGCCGAAGCGTTCCTGTGCGATGGCCTTGCGAATGACCTGCAACTCGCCCTCGGGCGTGCCGGCCTGCGGAGCCTGCTCCAGCGTCCACTGTTCCTTGTCGAGGGTGTATTGCTCTTGGGCTTGTGTCGCGGGGGATGCGACAAAGAGCAACGTCGCCAGCAGGGCGAGCAAAAACGAATGGCGATGATGAAGTAACGTTTTGGTCACGCGCGGCTCCCGCAGGGGTGGAAAAAGGGATGATACGTCGCTGCCGCGATGGGGGCAAAAGGCGTTCCCATCAGAGCTGATGTGTATGACCTTCGCATGTTCGTGAAAAAACTCGAAAGCCCAGCCGCTCCCGCGGCGGGGGCAACGCGCAACAGCATGGTCACACGATCACTTCGCCAAACTCGTCAAAGGCATCAGCGCTTCGGACGCGGCGGTGATTTCCAGCATCCGGTTCAACGCCGCCAAGGCCCAGTGCGCCACCGTCTCGGGCACGGTGATTTGATTGACCACCTTGCCTTGGGCCAGGTTGTCCAGCACCCACAACAAGTGCGGCAAATCAATGCGGTACATCGTGGTGCAAAGGCACTGGCACTCCGAAAGAATCCGCACCGTCACGCCCCGCTTTTTGGCTTCGTTGGCCAAACGGTTGACCATGTGGACTTCGGTGGCCACGGCCCACCGGCTGCCGGGGGGGGCTTTCTCAATGGCGCGCATGATGCCTTCGGTTGAGCCGGCCATGTCCGCTTTGAGCACCACTTCGTGAATGCACTCGGGATGCACGATCACCGTCACGTCCGGCCACTGGGCACGGATGGCGTCCACATGCTCAGGGCGAAACAGCTTGTGAACCGAGCAGTGGCCTTTCCAGAGAACGAACGCGCTGCGCAGCAGGTCATCCTCGCTCACGCCGCCGACGCCGTCGGGGCTGTGCGGGTCCCAGACGCACATGTCGGCCTCGACATCGAAGCCCAGGCTCGCGGCAGTGTTGCGACCGAGGTGCTGATCGGGGATGAAGAGAATCTTGATGGTCTCATCATCGCGTTTGGGTCGCTCGCCGCCGGCCAAGGCCCAGCGGAAAATCTTGGCGCAGTTGGAGCTGGTGGTCACCGCTCCGCCATGCTCGCCGCAGAAGGCCTTGATGGCGGCGGTGGAGTTCATGTAGCAGAGGGGAATGACGCGGGTGGTTTCACTCTGGCCGGCGTCTGCGAGGACTTGGCGCAGTTGCTCCCAGGCGTCGGTGACCTGCTCGAAGTCGGCCATGTCCGCCATCGAACAGCCCGCGGACATGTCCGGCAGAATCACCGCCACGCCCGGCGGGGTAAGGATGTCCGCCGACTCGGCCATGAAGTGAACCCCGGCGAAGACCACGTATTTCGCGCCGGACTTTTTGACCTGCTGGGCGGCAAGTTGGCTAAGCTTGAAACTGTCGCCGGTGAAGTCGGCAAACGCGATGACTTCATCCTGCTGGTAATGATGCCCAAGAATAATCAGGTCATCGCCCAACTCGGCCTTGCGCGCGGCGATGGCGGCGCTCAACGCCTGGGGCGTCATGCTCGTGTAACGATCGGGTAAGGGTGGCTGCCAAATCATCGGACTATTATAGGTTACGCACACGGATTCATCGCATGGATTTTAGAAACGCCACACCACGAGCCGCGCACGAAGTAAGCGGAGTTTTGAAGATCGTTGGAAGATGGTTGACGCGAGGTCATTGGTCCACTTACTTCGTGCGCGGCTCAGTGCGGACGCCGTTACAAAAACATGAACTTGCCAGGATTGATTACACATGAACCTTCACGCACGCTTGACGGAACTTGGACTCATCCTGCCTCCGGCCCCCAAACCCGTGGCGGTGTACGTCCCCGCGGTGCGGCATGGCAACCTGCTTACCATCAGCGGACAGTTGCCCTTCTGTGACGGCAAGCTCATCGCCATCGGCCGGGTGCCTTCGCAAGTGAGCCTCGAGGAAGCACAAATCGCCGCCCGGCAATGCGTCTTAAACGCCTTGGCGATCATTGACGACCACTTGGCTGGCGACTGGTCACGCTTCGAGCGCATCGTCCGCGTGGGAGTTTTCGTGGCCTGCGATGATGACTTCACGCAACAGCCCCAAGTCGCCAACGGCGCCAGTGAACTGCTGGGGCAAGTGCTGGGTGAAGCCGGCCAACACGCCCGCGCTGCGGTGGGTGTCAATGCCCTGCCCTTGGGTTCACCCGTCGAAGTGGAGATGATCGTAGCGGTGGGCGTGCGCAACGAGCCGCGCACGAAGTAAGCGGTGGTTTGAAAGATTTTTGAAGTTGAATGGTTGCACAACGTTGACGCAAGGTTATTGGTCCGCTTACTTCGTGCGCGGCTCATTTGCCTCGCCATGCGAAAAGAACAAGGGCGCGAGTTGACTCGCGCCCTTGTGTGCAATGCAATGTCTGCGAACCTCAAGACTCAAGTCTCAAGACTCTCCGCCTCTCACTTCACCATTTTCGAGAAGTTCTGGAAGCTGATCTTGGCCGACTTCATCGGGTCGCCGTCGATCCAGCCGTTGTCCTGCTCGATGATGTAAGCCCGCACGCCCGCGGCCGGGGCGGCTTCGAGAATCGCCTGGAAGTTCAGCACGCCGGTGCCCACTTCGGCGAAGCCCCGCTTCTCGCCCTTTTCCATGTCTTTGATGTGCAGCAGCGGCAACCGGCCAGAGAGCTTCTTGATCCACGCAACCGGGTCCTGCCCGCCGTGCTGCACCCAGTACACGTCCAATTCGCTGTTGACGAGTTTGGGGTCGCTTTCGCTGAAGATCACGTCCATGCCGCGGCGACCTTCTTCGATGGGGGCGAATTCAAAAGAGTGGTTGTGATAGAAGAAGGTCATGCCCGCGTCCTTGATGACTTTGGCGGCGGTGTTGAAGACCTTGACCGCTTCGCGGTACTCGGTCAGCGTTCGCGCGGGGATGTAGGGGCAGCCGATCATGTCGTAGCCCAGCACGCGGGCTTCGTTGATGACGGCTTGGACATCGTCACGCAGGCGCTCAAAGCCGCCGTGCGAACTGATGGCCTTGAGGCCCAGCTTGTCGAGCATGGCGCGAACCTGCTCGGGGCTGTTCTTGCCCAGGCCCGCCATTTCGACGTGCTTGTAGCCGATGTCAGCCACCTGCTTCAGCGCGCCTTCGTAATCCTTGTTCATAACGTCGCGGACGGTGTAAAGCTGCAATGCGATGGGGAGTGCCATTGGAAAAACCTTTCGTGGGTAGATCAAAAGCCGGAAACGTCCGGTGGTGTTAGACCTATTGTGCGTCAGACGGGGCGGGTTGGCAAATCGAGAGGAATGGGGTGTGGGGCAAGACGCGCGACGGGGACGTCGCGGCTAACAGTCAGAAAGGGTGGTCGCAGGTCCGCGGCGCGGTTGGGTGACACTGCTTGCACGGATTTGAATCATGGCAAGTGGCGGTGGCGACCGCCTTGGAGCTTGGAACTGGCGATTACGAAGGAATCCGCGGCGAGGCTGCCCAACTGCGCCACGGCGGTGCGGTTATTGACGTTCATGTTCACAAACTCGATGCCCAACAGATGTCTGCGGAATCCCAGCCGCTTGATCCAGGCGATCTTGCCCTGCACCGGAATCTTCGCCTCCTGCCAATGCAGCGTCCAATTGGTGGTGTCTCCCGCCTTGAACTTCGCTCCGCCGGCGCGATGCAAACGCATGCCCGTGCGCGAGAGGTCCAGCACGGTGGCGTAAAAACCGACGCCGAGATGGCATTCGAGAAACTGCGTGCGCACGCGACCAAAGCGACGATGGTTGTCGGGCCGCGGCTCGACGGGCAGGGGCTTGGGATTGCGAAACAAGCGCATGAAAGTCCACTCCTGTTGCCAATATCGACCCGCGAGGCGGGCGGCTTAATGCCTTGGCGAAAAAGGGGACATCCACAATTTGCATGGGGCTGGGGTGAATCGAACGGCAACGAAGCGGAAATTGTTGATGTCCCCAATTTCGCCCCCCCC
>JBBRGB010000145.1:0-9011 GCA_038241095.1 Phycisphaerales bacterium | reverse complement strand
ATCAGCAGCGATCCGCCGACGGCCAGCAGCCACTTGTTGTATTTGCGGAAGAACTTGAACATGGACGGAATGCTCCGGGGGCGTGAAAAGCGATCAAGGCAAAAGCCAAAGCGCTCCAGTATATCGCGGCGGGGGAATGGGCAAACGCATGTAATCCAATAACGCCACCCTACGAGCCGCGACCGTGAGGGAGCGGACAATTACCCCGTGCCAAAACCCCTTAAAAACCCGCTTACTTAGTGCGCGGCTCTCTTGGCGGTCTCATTCGTGGAATGGAAAAACTCGGTGGCCTCACACATCCAGCGCCAGGTACGCCAGTTCATCGGGCGTCAGTTGCACGTCCAAGCCGGGCATGGAGGTTCGCGTCTCCTCGATGCTTCGCGGGCCGATCAAGGGGAACGTGGGGAACGGTTGACACAGGATGTACGCCAGGGCGATGTTGATGGGCAGGACGTTGTGCTTCTTGGCCAGTTCGATGGCGCGCTCGCGGCGCTTGAAGTTCTCGGCGCTGTACCAGCAACGCACCAGTTCCTCGTCTTGGGTCTTGTCCGGCCCGGCGCGGTCGGTGAAGAAACCGCGGGCTTGACTCGACCAGGGCAGCAGCGGCAGTTGCGTCCGCTCGTGCCACGCACGGCCTTCCTTGTCCGACACGTGGATGCAGCCGTTCCACACCGGCGTGACCATGTGCGCCACGCTGAAGTTGTTGCTCACCGCGGCAAAGCCTTGCTTGTCGTTGGCCTTGGCGTAGGCCTGAGCCGCCTCGATGCGCGGCAGCGTCCAGTTGCTCCCGCCGAAAATCTTGAACCGGCCTTCCTGCACCAGATCATTAAGCACATCGACAAACTCGCCCACGGGAATGTCCAGATTGTCGCGGTGCATCATGTAGATGTCCGCGTTGTCGAGCTTGGCGCGTTCGAGGCTTTCGACGATCTGCTTGCGCAGGTCCTTGGGGTTGCAGGCGGGGGTGTGAGCGCCCTTGAAGAGCAGGACGACTTGGTCACGCACGCCGCGGCTGCGCACCCACCAGCCCAGTTGCGGCTCGGTGTTGTAAACCCAAGCGGTGTCGAAGGCGTTGCCGCCGCGCTCAAAGTAGTCATCCAACACAATGGCGGCATGGGGTGCGGACCGTTGGTTGTCCACGCCCATGATGAGGCGGGAGATGTCCTTGTCGAGTCCCGCGATGCGGCCGTACTTCATCGCCGGGTTTCGCCGCGCCAGCTTCTGGCCAGTGACGGTCGATTGATAGCGCGGGCTGTCCCACTTTTCCATGTTGTAGGTCATGCCGATGGAGTGCCGCCAGCGATCCAGGGTGGTGATGTTGCCCATCGTGTCGCCCCAGCTCATGGCCGGGCCGGCCGCCTGGGTCTTGCCCGCTTTGACGGCGTTGCCCACGACATCGGCCTCCATCGCGAAAGCGGTGGCGTCGGTGTCGATCTTGATTTCCTGTTGCGGTTGGCCGTTGACGTTGAGCAGGATGGTGAAGCTTCCGCCGTTTTTGCGGTCGGCCGTCCAAGGGTTGGGCACGACGATGTTGCCCTTGGTGCCGAAGATTTTGCCGCTGTTGTCGTGGGAGAGTTGCACGCCGGTGGTGACTTGCGCCACGATGTTGCCGGGGAACTTCAAGGACGCGGTGGCGACGTGATCCACGCCCGTTTCACCCAGCCAGGCTGTTCCCTTGACATCGACGGGGTCGGCGAAGTCCTGGCCCGTCGCGGCCCCGGCGATGAGGCGGGAGAAGGAAACCGGGTAGCAACCCACGTCCATGATCCCGCCGCCGGCCAGGTCGTTGGCGTAAAGCCGGCCTGTGGGGTTGAAGCCGGAATTGAACGCGAAGGCCGCTTGGATGAACCGCACCTCGCCGATGACGCCGCTCTTAACCAGCTCGACGACCTTGGCCGTCTGCGGGTGGCAGCGATACATGAAGGCTTCCATCATGAAGGTGTTGTTTCGCCGCGCCGCTTCCTGCATGGCCTGGGCTTCGTAACCGTTAATCGCAAACGGTTTTTCGCACAGCACGGCCTTGCCCGCGTCAGCGAAGCGAATGGCCCACTGAGCGTGCAACGGGTGCGGCACGGCAATGTAAACCGCCTGCACGTTCTTGTCCGCGAGCATCGCCTCGTAGCTGGCGTGGCACGTGCTGATGCCAAACTCTTGGCCGAACTTCTCGGCGGATTCCTTGGTGCGGCTGGCGACGGCCACCAGCTTGCCGGTCTTGCTCTGCGTCAGCCCGTGGGCCAGTGTCTTGGCGATGGCGCCGGTGCCGAGGATGCCCCAGTGGATGCGGTCGGACATTGTGTGAACTCCATTGCTGCCGAGCGTTTGGCTCGACATGGTGCGGTTGTTGTTGGGGGGGTAGGGGGGGTGGGGAGGAAACGGAACGCATGATGATAACTTGATGGCGGGAGTCTTCAAGTCCAAGCTGTCAAGAGCCGCGCACGAAGTAAGCGGAAAACCCATACGCCCCTCGGCTCCGACTGCGGCGCATCACCGCAACACCGGATCGCGTTGCCCCAGCGCTGCGAACGCGGTCGCCTTGTCTGAGCCGCAGTGCGTAAGCACGCGGTTGCCTTGTCAGCCGCAGTGCGTAAGCACGCGGTCGAACATCCCCGTGCGCGCGACGACACCCTGGTGACTTCCACCGGGGGCTTACGCCCCTCGGCTCTGCCGGCGGCGCATCACCGCAACACCGGATCGCGTTGCCCCAGCGCTGCGAACGCCTGTTGCCGCAGCAAACACGCATCGCAATGCCCGCACGCCCGGCCCTCGACCACGGGGTCGTAGCAACTGTGCGTCAGGCCGAAGTCCACGCCCAGTTCCAACCCGCGCTGGATGATTCGCGTCTTGGGCCAGTCGATCAGCGGCGTGTGCAATCGAAGGTGATGCCGATCATCGGCCTCGACCCCGGCGCGCGTGGCGAGGTTGGCCATGCGGGCAAAGGCCTCAATAAAGGCCGGGCGGCAGTCGGGATAGCCCGAATAATCCACCGCGTTGACACCAATGAATAGGTCCGTCGAACCGATGACCTCCGCCAGCGCCAGGGCATAGGAAAGAAAAATCGTGTTGCGGGCAGGGACGTAAGTGATGGGAATGCCGCTGCCCATCGCGGCCTCATCGCGGTCCTTGGGCACGGCGATGTCATCGGTCAGGGCCGAGTGCCCAAAGGCCCGCAGATCAATCGTCACCCAGCGATGCGAAGCGACGCCCAGATGCTCCGCCACGCGCCGCGCGGCCTGGAGTTCCACCTTGTGCCGCTGACCGTAATCAAACGAAAGCGCGTGGCAGGCGAAGCCCTCCGCGCGGGCAATTGCCAGTGTCGTGGCGCTGTCCAGTCCGCCCGAAAGCAGCACCACCGCGGGAGGCTCTGGTGGCACCGGACGGCTATTCATCGTCACCGGCCCCGCCCTCATCCTTCGCCTTCTTCTCCACCGCATCCGACACCACCACCGTCCGCGCCACCAAATCTCCCAAACGCTGACGATGCGGATTGATCAGCGGCAGCAACAACAACGGGAACGGCGGAATCAAATCCAGGGCCTTGGTCAAGCCCCGGCCCAGCGCCATCCAGATGTTGATCGGCTTGCCCGAAAGGTCCGTGACCCGCAGGCCCATGACCATCTTGCCCAGGCTGCGACCAGTGAACATTTCACTCAACGTCGTGTGCAGGACAAAGATGCCCATCACCGCAGCCCCCGGCACGATGGCCCAAAGCGACCCCGGCCCGCCGGGCCAAGCGGCGATCATGCCCCGCCAGTTCAGCCCGTACACAAACATCCCCGCCAGCACGCACGGCGCAAGATCAATCAACCCCGCCAAGGCCCGCGTCCCCAAATCCGCCAGTGCCAACTCCTTGGGCAGCGATAGTTTCACGCCCATCGGCCCACCGTCCCGACGCCAAAAGACAAACATGATCAACGTCGCGGCCACCAGCACCACCAGCAACACAATCTGCCCCGACCACTTGGCCATCGGGTCCACCTTGGCCTCCAGCAACGGTGAGGCCGGCGTGACGACCTGGCCCGTCAGCGACAGCCGCGACCACGTCCACTTGCCCTTGTCCAACCACGCCACCGCCGCCGCCAGTTGCCCGCTGGGAACCAACGTCCAAGGCGAAGCCTTGGCGTTGATGGGCAGCGTCAGCTCGCCCAACGGCAAGGCCTTGCCATCACGCAGCAGTTCCACCGCCAAGCGCAATTCATCCGCCTCGCCCACCACCCGGCCAAAAATCAATTGATTGCCAATAAAAATCGGACGCGGATCATCCGCCCCCGCCCCCGTCCCCGCTCCCGCTCCCGCTCCCGGATAAACCTCCCGCCGCCATTCCACCCCCGGTTTCTCATCCAACGCTTGCGGTTTAGCGCTCCCCGCAATCTCACCCACCGGCCGATAAACCACCAACTCCGTCCCACCCCGTGTCACCAACACCGGCCAACCATTGCCCGGCGAAACCAAATCCTTGCCAACCTCCCCGCCCGCCGGCCAATCTGTCGGCAACGCAACCTCAACCCAACTCATCCCCCGCAACCGCAACAACCGATCCACATCCCCACCAAGTTTTTCCCCTTCCACCCCTCCCAATTTTTCATCACCCGTCCCCTCACTCCCACCCCGCGCCCCCTCCAACGCGTGCGGTTTATCACTCCCCGTCACAGTCTCTTTCCCATCACCCCGCGTCTCGGGCAACGCTTGCGGTTTAGCGCTCCCCGCATCCCGCACCAGCGCCCAAGGCCCATCCGCCGTCGCCGCCAACGAAACCAAACTCACCCCACGAGGCAACGACGCCTCCACCTTGCCCACAAAAACTGCTTCGCCCCCCGCCTGCCCCGCCCCCCCCGTCCCGGCCCCGCCCGTCCCCACTTCCCGCCGCAGCGATTGCACCATCAGCGAGTCATACACCAGCCAAAGTGTCCCCCCGCTGGTCGCCATGCCCCGCGGCGCGATTCGTCCACTGTCCCGCCGCACCGGTGTCAGCACATCCGCCGGGTCGGTCCAAGCGCGGTGAAAAATCCCCAGCGACTGCCCATCGGCCTCGCGCTGAACGATCCATAAATCCCGCCCATCGCCCGCCGCGTCGAGCGTCGCCCCCGCCCGCGCAATCGCCGCCGTGGTCAGCAGTGCCAGCGCCACCACCGCCATCCAACCCTGTCGCCACACAATTGGGTATTTTCGCATCACCCCCACACAATACCATCCCCGCCCCCCTCGCCCCCGCGCCACAACACCCAAGCCCACGGATGCCGTCGTCGCGACGGCTTCCGTGGGATCACCCGCGACTGTCATCAATGCTCATGGCCCCCGGCGTCTCGGATCACGCTTGCGGTTTAGCGCTCTTTTCCCCTCCCCGCAATATCCCCTTGGCCTCAAACGTTACTCCGACATAAAATAACCCTGCCACAAGGAACCCCCGCCATGCCCCAAATGACCCGCCGCACTTTTCTCACCACCGCTGGCCTTGCCACCGTCGCCGCCACCTGCGTCAACTTCGGCGCTCCCCTGCGAACCCTCGCCGCCACCCTGGCCGCCGGGGGCAAGGTCGATGTGGGCCTCCCCGCCGACTTCGACAAGCAAGGGGCCGTGGACACTTGGGCCGGCCAACACCGCTTCTTCGTCATCCGCCAGGGCGACCAACTCTTCGCCCTGCCCTCGATCTGCACCCACGAACCCAAAAAACTCGTGGCCCAAAACGACAAGCAACGCCTCTACTGCGCCGAACACAAATCCACCTTCTCCCTCGACGGCCGGGTGCTCCGCGGCAAGCCCAAAAAATCCTTGGCGCGACTGGGCATCGAACTGGCCGCCAACGGCCACATCTTGATTGACCCGGCCAAAAAGTTCAGCGAACCCGACTGGGACAAGCCCGGCAGCCACCTCGACCCGACCAAACCCTGACCCCACCCGCCGCCCTGCCGCCTTGTCCGAGCCGCAAGGCGTAAGCCTGCGGTCGAAGGTCAAGTGACGCACGATTGACCGTCATCCCATATTTAGCCCCCGGCGGCTCGGACAAGGCACCGCCCTTCACGCCGCCAGGAGGCGGGTGATGACGCGGTCGGCACGGGCTTTGACTCGCGGTTCGGGGTCCGTCAGCGACATTTCCGCGACTTGGCGGGCCACGTCCAAGAGGCCCAGGGTTTCGACGAGCCACAGGGCGCTGATGCGCTGGTCGGGCTGGTGGTCGTCGAGCATGGTCGTCAGGGCTGACAGCGCTTCGCCGGCGCGCATGGCCAAGAGGGCCTTGATGGCGTTGGCGCGGGGGCGACCAACATCGGAGCGAGCCATGCTCATGAGTTGCGTGATGTGGCGGGCGCTTTGGGCCTGCGCCAAGGCTTCGACGGCGTTGGCGCGGACGCGGGCATCGGTGTGTGTCAAGGCTGCTTCGATGGACGACAGGGCGGCATCGGTGGTCAAGCCACCCAAGGCGCTGATGGCGGTGGCGGCGACGACTTCATCGGGTCCCGTCGCCAAGGCCAAGAGGGCCGACTCAAAGAGCGGGGCCTGGTTTAAGGTGTGGATGATGGTGATCGCCCGCAGGCGTTCGGGCCGACGGGGCAGGGCGAGTTTGTCCGCCAGGTGGGCGATGAAGTCGGGATCGATCTTGAGCATGGCCCGGCCGGCGACGAGCTGGCGGTCGTGATCCATGCGTGGCCAGGCGTCCCACAACCTTGCGAAGGCCAGCGGTGCCAGGCGTTGACTGGCCAGGCGGCGCACGGCCAGGTGGGGCGAGTTGACCAGTCGGGCCAAGGTTCGGGGCAGGCCGTCCCAAGCGACTTTCAGAAGGTGGCGCAGGGCGACGGTGGCGATGGCGGGATGCGGATCGTCCAAAAAGGTGGCGATGATGGTTCGAGGCGAAACTTGGGCGTCGGGTGCGTTGTCCAGGAGAATTAATTGGCGAAGTGCGGAAAATCGCGTGAAGGGAGAAGCCTTGAGTCTTGCGTCTTGCTCCCGGAAGGTCTTGAAGGGTGAGGTTTGCTGGCCGGTTTGGCTGTCCGGGGCGGTGTGGGTTTCATCGTCGCCATGCGTGGAGTCGGGGGGATATCCGGGGGTGAGTTTAAGGATGAGGCCGGGACGGCTTTCGATTGGATCGGCCGCATGGTGGGCGGTGGCGGTTTGGCTGTTGGCCGCGTGAGGGCCAAGTTGCCCCAAGGCCCGTGCGCGGTCGGCGGGTGGCAGGGGCAGGCTGGCGATCCAAGCGGGCGTAAAGCGTTGTGTTTGCGGGGGTAAGGCGGCGACTTGGGCGGCGTCGGGCAGCAGCTTTCGCGGTTGCGTGGCGGAGGCGAGGGCGGGCTTGATGGCGGGGTGGGAAAAGAGGTGGCCGTGGGTGTAAACATCGGCAAAATCAGGCGTTGCGGCGTGTCGCGCCAGCCCCGCCAAGGCGGCTTGGCGCAGGGTGGGAACCAGCAAGGCCGCGGGCAAAGCGGATCGGGTGACGGCGTGACCGGCCCCGGAGAGTAGGAAACGGATGGCCGTGACAAGCGGACTTCGCGGGTCGGCCAGGTCGGCCAGGTCCGTCATAGGCCGGGGGGCCGTGTGCATAAGTGCAAGCAGGACAGCACGTTGGCGATGACGCGGGAAACTTGTCAAGGCGTCTTGGAGGGCGGGGAAGAGTGAGGGGGTGACAGGGTGAGGGGGTGAGGGGGTGAGGGGGGGGGAGAGGCTTGCGCAGGCTTGTTGGGTTAGCGTTAATAGGGCGGCGGCGGCGGGGGAGTGATCCTCGATTCCGCCGTCCCGCAGCACCTCGGCGGGCAGATAGGCCAAATCCGGCGTGCCATGCTCGCGGATGATCGCCAAGGCGTTGGCCCGGCCTTGGAAGTGGGGGTCATGGCGGGAGAGCGCCAGCCGCAATGCTCCGGTCACGGCCACCACATGGCGGGCCACATCTTGGCGCAAGTCCTCTGTCAGCAGTTGGTAATGTTCAATCAGGGCCGCATCGCCGGCGGATGTTTGACGGGCCAGCAGTTGGACCACCAGCAGTCGCTGCGCCTGGCCTTGGGCCGTGGGAAGGGCGGCGGCCAGGGCGGTGGCGATGGCCGGGTCGGTCATGGCCGCGATTCGGTGGTAGAGGTTCTTCAGGGGCATGGTCTTTTGATGGCCGTTGCCAATGCTGATAAAGGCGAATATCGGTTTTTTCGTCTGATAACCATCGCCTTTGCGGTCATTGCCTTGTTTGGCCGGTTGGTTGACTTGGCGCAATGTGTTTCTGCCATTGGGTTTATCGGCAAGGCGGGGATGCCGCGGGGAGAAATGGAAAAATTTTCATTAAATTGCCCATTTCGCCACAAAACCCCTTCCCAAACGAACATCATCTCGATATAATCCGTTCTTAACACTTGTCGAGCCATGCCTCACTCCCCCCACAGGCATCCCGGCCCGGCAAGCCAAAGTCCGCTGGCGGGCCAACTTAGCGTTGCTTGCCGGTTCTCCAACAATTGCCCCTAGAAAGGGCCACGAGGTTTCTTACCATGAGCGTAAGCAATAAGACGACCAATATCCAGATGTTCAAGATGATCGTGTACGGCCGAGCGCTGCACCCGGAGCTGTTCCAATTGCAGCAGCGCAAGCTGGCCAAACACGGGGATTACGAGGTGGAAAGCTGGCTTTTGGAGGCTGGGCACGTGGTGCGTTTCAGCTACAACGGCGAGTGCATCACCGAGGCCATGCTGGAAAACAGCGACCATCTGCCCGAGCATGGTTTGGTTCACGCCTTGCCCTGCTTGGGTGAGAAGGATTACGAAATGCCCCACCCCGCCGACGCCAAGGTGGGTTATGTCACCACGGTGCAGACCGAGAGTTTGACGGACAATCTTTATGCCGCGACCTTGCGGGAGATGCGCGATTTCTCCGTCGAGACCAACGCCATGAACTATTCATGGAAGGATGGCGAGGGCGTGGATTGCCTGTCGGTTCTGGATTGCCAGAAGTACAAGAAGGAATACCACATCCAGACCTACCACCTGCTGGGTTCGACGGGCGTGGTGCTGCGAACGCAGTCGATCTTCGAGTTGCTGGACAAGGCTTGA
>JBBRGB010000144.1:0-9055 GCA_038241095.1 Phycisphaerales bacterium | reverse complement strand
CCTCACAACGCCGTGCGCTGCCACTTCTTCTTGCCCCGCGCCCCTGCCCCACCGCCACCGATCAACCCCAAGTCCACAAGCACCGCCACCACAAAAAGCAGCAGGTACCACCCATCCAGTTTGCCGTGCTGATTGATGGCGAATGCGTAGGCCAGCGTCGTCAAGGGCAGAAAGACAAACCCCAGCACGGGCCAAAGCACCGTGTGGTAAGCCTGGTGCAGGTAACTCGTAAAGAAAAACAACACCGCCAACACAATGCGGGGAAAAAGAATCGCCAGGCAACCGATGAAACAAGGCATGTTTCGCACTCCGGGAAATACATTTCACATCGCGGCCACAGGAGCATGATAGCTGCTCGGCGGTCCGCTGCGCAGCGTAAGGTTGGTGGTACGCAATGGTGGCATTGTTCCCTTAATCCGGCCCGGCGCGTTTGCGCAAGGGGTGGAGGGCGGCCAGGAGGGTGATGAGGATGACGGGGGTGACGCCGGTGGCGATGCCCAGGGCGGGCTGCTGCCAAAGTTGGCCCAGGTGTCGGCCGATGAGGGCGGCCAAGGGGCCGGCGCAGAAGCCCGCGCCGATGAGGCCCTCGTGCGTGCCGCCTGCGTCCACCGAAGCGTTGCCCACGACCATGGCGTAATACAGGGCACCGTAGTAGGCCAGGCCCGAGGCGATGCCGAAGATCAGTTCGCCAGTGATGACCGTGGCGACGTTGGGGCCGTTGAGCGTGAGGAAGAAACCCAGGGGCAAGAGCAGCGCGGTGACGGCCAGCAGGTCGCGGCGATTGTGCCACCAGTGAGTGCGCTGCATCACGGCGAAAGTCAGTGCCCGGCCCACATCCAGCAGGCAGAAGACGGCGGTGGCGGCGGCGACGCTCAGGCCGAGTTGGCCAAAGCGCTCGGGCATCAGGGGCGAGAGGATAAAGAGAAGGGCGTAGCTTCCGACCATCGACCAGCGGCTCGAGAGCATCATGGCGCGATAGTGGAGGAGTTGGGCGGGCGTGGGGCGGTCGGGATGATCGGTGGTGTGATGGGCTGGCTTGGCGGGGAAGGTGGCAACGATGAGCAGGCTGATGGCGGTGAGGGCGACGCCCAGGAGAAAGACGCCGAAGCCCAGCTTGGTGATGAAGGTTCCCACCGCCAGCACGGAGACGGGCAGGGCCGAAGACCAAGCCATGTTGTAGTAACCGATGACGCGCGAGGTGTCGGCGGGCGAGCGGCCGGCGCTGGCGTAACTTTCGGCGATGGGCCAGCCCATACCGTTGGCGATGATGAAAATCACCAGCCCGGCGACGAGCATGGCGGGATGGATGGCCGCGGCCATGAGGGTCATGCCCAAGGCTTGGGTCACAAGGATGGTGAGCAATGCCCGCCGCTCGCCGAGCAGCTTGGCCACGCGGTGGCTGGGCAGAGCGCCAGCGATGTAGCTCGCGCCGACCAGCAACGCCAGCAGCAGGTTTTGCCCACGGGTAAAACCCAAGCGCTCGACGGTGAAAAAGTAAACGCCCCGCTGCACGATGGCGCTGGCGAAACTCTGGATGAAAATAAAGGTCAGGAGGCGCGGCAGGTAATTCACGGCACGGAGTTCCTGGTCAAATCGTTCGCCGGGTCATGCCGCGACGAATTTCGCGGTCTGCGTCACGCTGTTTCATGTCCTGCCGCTTGTCAAACGCCTTTTTGCCCGAGCAGACGCCCAACTCCACCTTCACCATGCCGCGGACGAAATACATCGCCAGGGGGATGAGGGTCGTGCCCTTGGCGGTGGTGGTGGTCTGGAGTTTTTTGATTTCGCGTTTGTGCGCTAGCAGGCGTCGGGTGCGTTTGTTTTCGTGGGCGTCGGTGCCGTGGGCGAAGCCGTAGGGGGCGATGTCCACACCGCAGAGCACCAGCGAGCCGTCCGGCTCGACACGGGCGAAACCCTCGGCGAGCGATACCTGGCTGTTGCGGATGCTTTTGACTTCGCTGCCCATGAGCTTGATGCCCACCTCCACTTTTTCGTGGACGTGGTAATCGTGGTGGGCCTTGCGGTTGGCGATCCGCGGGGCGCGGTTTTTTTGTGGGTCACTGGCGGCCATGCGTGGGGAGAGTATAGCGGGGCTGAGCGGGTGAAAAATGCGGAGGTCGGGTGGTGAAAGAAAAGAGCCTCCCGCGATGGGAGGCTCTTGTGTTGGCGTGATGTTGTTGACGATCAGGCGCGGCGGCGACGCATGGCGATGAGGCCGGCACCCAGCCCCAGCAGAGCCATGCTCATGGGCTCGGGGATGATGCTGGTCTGTTCGACGAAGGAGAAGACTTCGCCAGCGCCGAGGCTGAAGCTGTACTGGAAGGCGGTGCCGAGGTCGTCAAGCTGCGGGCCGGCGGCACTGGTGCCGTTCAAGTTGTAGCCAGCGACGGTGTTGAGCGAGCTGCGGATTCCAGCGGCGGAACCGACTTGGAACTTGGTCTGGCCGTTCTGCGAACCAGACACGTTGGTCATGCTGCTGCCGATGACACCGTAGATGGTGCTGGTGTCAGTCTGCGTGACACGCTTGATGGTCTGGAACTCATCGACCGAAGCGTCTTCGTAGGTGTTGGGGTCGAAGCCGGGGAGACTGTGGCTACCGTTGCCGTTGGCCACGATGCGGGTCTGGTTCATTTCCGCGACGGTGAAGTAGCTGATGTCATTGATCGCCGAAGCGCTGATGTTCTGGACAATGACGGTCTTCTTCAGAGCCGTGGTGAACGAGCCGTAGTTGGAGCCGATGAGGTCATAGCGCACCGTGGTGCGGAGTCCGCCGCCTTCGTACACGATGGTGGCGCGATCGTCACCGGGGTCGAAGTCACGGTTCTGGGTGGTGGCAGTCTGGAAGGTCTGCGTACCGACCTTGCCCAGTTCATTGGCCGTGCCGGCGTTGCCGACGCGGTACCAGAACCACTGGCTGACCATGTCATCGATGTGGTCAACGGTGGGCGTGCTGGTGGGCACGTTGCGCTCGAGGTTGTAGAGGCCCACGGGATTGGCCGACACCAAGGTGCCTCCCAAGCCGTAGTAGTTGATCGAGGCGCTGTTGGCGCGGTCGTTGAGGACCGCCTGACCGAAGGCGGGTGCCACCATCATCCCGCCGACGATGCACAGTGTCGCCGCGAGGCTGGCCGTGCTGAATGTTTGCTTACTGGTCATCGAAGATACCCCTTTGCGTGTGAGTTGGTACATCTTACCACATGTTGTGGTGAAAAGCCATAGTTAGTTGAAAAAATTATCGGCGACGACGGCCAGCCATGCCCAGAGCGGCCATGCCCATGAGAGCCAGCACGGGAGTCACAGGCTCGGGAATCGCGCCACCGGTGGGCGGGAGTTGGCCGGGCTGAAGGTTGCGGTTGAACTGCACCGAGAGTTCATCGTCGAGGGTGTCGCCGACGCCATCGCTGTTGAGCGTGAAGTCGAAGCTGGAGGTCACCGTGGTTCCAGCGGCGCTCAAGGCCGTGGCTTGGGTGCCGTTGAAGCCCACGTTGTAGCTTTCGAGGAAGTTCCAGCTCGAGTCGAACTGGACGAAGCCAGCCTTGTTGGGGTCAAGCATGACCATGTCATCGCCAGCCGCGCCACCGAGACCCAGATTGCTGACTTCGGCAATACTGAAGTTCAAGGGGCTGGTGTTGTTGGGGCCGGAGAGCACGAGAATTTCCACCGGCAGGTTGTTGGCGGTGAGGTCGTACTGCATCTCAATGAGGAAGCCGTTGGCCGAGTCGCCGTACTGGATTCGCATGGAATCGGCCAAGGTGTTTGCCTGAAGCCGGGTCAGGCTGTCAATGCGGGCCAGCCCGCTGCCGTTGACGCTGTAGAAGTAGCTCGAGGCACCTTGGTTCTGCCCGCCGACGGTCCAAGAGCTGATTTCGCTGCCGCCGTTGCCGGCCCCGCCGGTATCAACGATGGTCGCGGTGTCGCCGCCGATGGCGGTCAAGGTGACGGCCTGGGCGGTGCCGTAGCAACCCGCTCCAATCGCCATCGCGCCAATCAATGTCCAAGTCGTGGTACGCATAATGGTGCCCCTCTTTCTTGAAAGTGCGTCGAGTTGCTTTTTTGCAATCGACTGGTTTCTCTTATCCACCCTTGCCACCGGCAAAGGCTTACTTACACAAGCGACATTCATTTACGGGCAGTCACGTTTCCGCGACCGTGTCGTCTTCCCGCTCTTGTCACATCCGATTTCATTCCCCAAAGCACTGTTGACTGGCTTCAAACTTCTTTGACTCAAACAAGATTAACCCACTTGTCCAGTCTTGTCAAGAGAAATCTTCCGATTTTGAAAAATATTTTTTCGGACCTGTCGTCTCGCAAAACCCACTTCTGAAAACGTCGTAACTTACATGTTACCAGCATTTTACATTTGTGCCTGCCGCGCCCTCACCCGGTTTCAACCCCCTTAATCCGCCCAATCGCAAAAATAATTTTCACGAAATAATTGTTTCCAACCATCAAATCCCGCTCCCGCGCACCTCATTGCGACGCCGTTGCGCCTCGTCCATCTCCTTGCCCGTCGGACTGCGACCCGACGCCATCATCCCCACGAAGCAATCAAACAAATACCGCGCATCGTGCGGCCCAGGCGAAGCCTCGGGGTGATACTGCACCGCGAAAATCGCCTTGTCCTCGCAGCGAAAGCCCTCCAGCGTGCGATCATTCAAGTTGATGTGCGTCGCTTCCCCGCCCGCCTGCGTCAGCGAATCGACATCCACCGCGAAGCCGTGATTCTGGCTGGTGATCTCCACCTTTTGCGTGTGCAGGTTCTGCACGGGCTGGTTGCCGCCGCGATGGCCGAACTTGAGCTTATAGGTCTTTGCCCCCAGCGAAAGCGCCAGCAACTGGTGCCCCAGGCAGATGCCGAAGATCGGCAGCTTGCCGTGCAACTGCTTCAAGTTCTCGATCGTCGCCGTCACTGCCGCGGGATCACCGGGGCCGTTGCTGATGAACAACCCCTTGGGATTGTGCGACAAAATCTCTTCCGGTGAAGCGTCAAACGGCAGCACCGTCACATCGCAACCCGAATCCACCAGGTTCCTTAATATGTTCCGCTTTGCGCCGCAGTCCAGTGCCACCACTTTGCAACGCTGGCTCGGGGCTGGCACCTCGCCGTGAATCGGCGTCCATTCCCCCACGCCTTGATCCCACCGCGAAGCCGCTTTCGGTGCCACATCCTTGACCAAGTTCCGTCCCACCAGCCCCGGCGAGGCCTGCGCCAGTTTCACCAACTCCGCATCGCTAATTTCTTCCGGGGGCACTGTCGAAAGCACGCCGTCCATCGCGCCGTCGATGCGCAGCTTGCGGGTCAGGGCGCGGGTGTCGATGCCGGTGATGCCCATGACGCCGTGTGACGCCAGCCAGGCTTCGACCTTGGCCGTGGAGCGATAATTGCTGGCGACGTTGGAAAGTTCCCGCACCACGAAGCCGCGAACCTGCGGGTGGGCGCTTTCAAGGTCGCCCTCGTTGACGCCGTAATTGCCGATGAGCGGATAGGTCATGGTCACGATCTGCCCGGCATAGGAAGGATCGGTGAGGATTTCCTGATAGCCCGACAGCGAGGTGTTGAAGCAGACCTCGCCGTCGACGTGGCGAGGGGCGGTGTCGCCGAAGGCTTGGCCATGAAACACGCTGCCGTCTTCCAAGGCGAGGCGTGCCACCACGGCGGCGGAGGGGCGGGAGGAATCGGCGACGAGCGGTGTGGCGATGGGTGTGAATTGCGTCATGGTGCGGGATTATACGGCCACGACCAAACCCGGCGCAAACCATGTCCCTCATGGGTCTGCCCCTTTTTCGAGGCGGCATTTTCTCATGGGGTTACGGAGAAAAAGGGGACATCCACAATTTCCTTGGCACTAGGGTGATTCGAACGACAACGAAGCGGAAATTGTGGATGTCCCCTTTTTCGGATCCACGCCCCCCCCGACGGTTTTCTACGGAGCGCTCCCACAAAGCATCCCTATTGCCGCGCGGGGAGAAGGTGGTAGTGGTGTTCCCGTTGGGCGGGTTGGGCGGCCCATTGTTTGCGCAGGTCGGCGAGGCCGGTGGTGATCTGGCCGTACTCGGCGCAGGCTTTTCGCCCGGCGTTAAAGACGTAACTTTGCCAGCCCTTGGGCTTTTTGCCTTCCGCTTCCAAACGGTCATAGAGACGATTGGCGGCGTCAAGCACCTTCGCCGGCTCGATGCGATCCCACTCCCAGACCAGCCCTTGGCCCTCCGGCTCCTTCTTGATGAGCAGTTGAAAACGCAGCGAACGCATATCGCAGATGGCGCGCTGATACTTCATCTTTTCCTCGACCTGTTTCAACAGCGCCAGCGCGGCTTGGTACTGCGGCGTGGCGTCGTTGGCCTCAAGCGCGATGCCCTTGGCCAACTCGTCGGAGGCGAACTCGCCCACCGCTTGGCCATCGATTTTCAGGGCGTATTTCCCTGCGGGAAGGTCGGCCACCTTGAGCCTCATGCGATTCAAGGTTTCATCCATCGGCACCAGTTTGAAATACTTCGACGCCGCCTGGG
Source organism: Phycisphaerales bacterium (assembly GCA_038241095.1). GTDB lineage: Bacteria > Planctomycetota > Phycisphaerae > Phycisphaerales > Phycisphaeraceae > JBBDMX01. The sequence goes on along the minus strand of JBBRGB010000144.1, from coordinate 2,548 downwards.
TGGGGAAGGGCAAGGCCGACTCGATGGTGGTGAAGCTCAGGCCGTGGTCTTGGGCTTTGACTTCGCGCACCTCCGCGCCGCTGACGGCGAGCGTCTTGCCCGAGGCGTTTAGCGTGATGTCGTAAACCTGATCGCGGACGCCCAGGCCCTTGAGAATCTCGAAGGTCATAACCTGCGTGCCGCCTTGGAAGGGATGCACGCGATCCCGCGCCAGCGATGCCTTGGGGTCTTTGTCCTGCAAGGCGTTGGAGAGGTTGTTCATGGGCGTGTGCAGGTCGATGAAGAACACGCCGGGGATCGACTCGGCGACCTCGCGTCCGATGCGGCCGAAGAGCGCCAGTTCCGCGTTGGCCAAGGGTCGCAGGCCGTGGCTGTCGTTGTTGGTGTGGCGGTCGTCGTAGATGGTGGGCGACAGCACGCCGACGGTGACGCCTTGCGCCTGCGACTCTTTGATGAGGGTGGTCATGGCATTGCGAAAGTCATCGCGGCGGCTCTTGCGTGATTCGTCGCTGGGCGGCTGGGTGACGTTGTCGAAACCCAGCAGGCCGATGTCGTTCATGCCCAGGTGGATCATGATCACGTTGGGCTTCTGGGGGAAGATGTCGAGTTGGAGGTAATTCTTTCGCAGGATGCCGGTGGCGTTTTCGCCGGCGTATCCGCCGTTGATGGTCCAGATGTCCCGGCCGGGGTAACGGGTCAGGAGAAAAAGCTGGATCATGGCGTGATAGTCGCCGGAGTGGGTGATGCTGTCGCCCAGGAAGCAGATGTTCAGCGGGCTTTGCGTCCAGTCGATGGGCGAAGCGGGGGCGGTGGGATTGGCGGTCGTGTGGTCGGTCGTGGCCGCGCTGTCGTCGGCTTTGGACGCTTGGGCCAGGCACGGCCCGACGCTGGCGACGGTCAGCAAGAACGTCCCCACAAACACCATCCGGGCAAGCGAAAACAAGGGGTGAATCATGGGTGTGATCTCCGACGAAGTTGACTGACAATTGACCGCGGCGCAAGGCGGCGGTTGTAAAAGCGGCTGGCCGGGGGCTTAGCGTGTGACCTTGACGCCGACTTCGCCGGTCTTGATGCGGTCGGCCCAGCCGCCCGTCGGGCTGATGACCAGCACGTACTGCACCGCGGCGATGCCTTCCTTGTCGGGGATGGTCATGTTGACTTTGATGGTCTGTTCCTCGTTGGCTTTGACCTTGTATTTGCCACTGGTGCCGCCGCCTTGCTTGCGTTCCTTGCCTTTGAACCACTGCGTGTCCACCACCAGCAACGCATCCTTGTCGATGGTGTTGGCCTTGATGTGAATGGTCAGGGTGATCTTGTCGCCCACCTTGGCCGACGCGGGATGATCCACCGTGGCCCATTTCAGATCGCGCGTGGCACCCCCGGAAGTGCCCCCGGCAGCATCACCGCCTGCGGAAGTGCCCCCGGCAGCCGCGGGCTTGTCGTCGGTTTTACCAGCGGGCTTGTCGTCGGCTTTCGCGGCGGGTTTCTTGTCTGGCGCCTTCTCCGCGGGTTTGGCGTCATCCTTCTTTCCCTCGCCGGCGATGACCTTGACGCTCACTTCCGTGCTGACGGTCAGATCTTTGTAAGCCCCATCGGGCGAAACGTAGAGGACCACCTGCACGCCGGTCATTCCCGCCAAGGGACGCAGTTTCAACTCCGCGGTGTAGGGCGAAGTGACGCTCGGCTCGACCTTTATCGGTTTTGCCTGCCCCAGGCCGGGCTTGCGCTGAGCGCCCACCATGCCATGCAAATCGATGCGGAGAATCTGCGTCTTGGGAATCGTCTCGGTGGCGAAGACCACCTGCACATCAATCACATCGCCCACGCGGACTTCCTTGGGCACGGAAACCGAACCCCAAGGCAACTGCTTGACGGTGCGGTCCGCCCCCTGCTTAAAGACATCCGCGGCCGGGGGCGTCTTCTCGGCGGGGGCCTCGACGGTCGCCGCCGGTGCGGTGTAGTTGATCTTCTGAATGCCCGACACGGTCGGATGCTCCAAAGCGCCGATGTCCCGCGCCGGCCCGGTGGCGGGGCGATCCACGAAGTCGCGCAACATCGGCCCGTTGAACTGCCAAGCCATCAACTCCTCGATATTGGTCTGCGCCTGCGCCAGCGTTCCCTGGCAGACCCGCAGGTAATCCAGCGCCCCGTGGAAGCCCGCGCCCACGATGAAGTCGGCGTCATTGTCCAACGACACGCCCGCGGCCGGCATCTTGCCCGTCGCCGCGCCGTTGGCTTCTTTCCCATCGACGTACAGCGTCACCCGGCCCGCCTGGCGATCGACCTGGGCGATGACATCGTGCCACCGGCCATCGGCAAGCGTCGCGGCGCTGGACTGCGTGAACTCCGAACCCGCGGCCCAGAGTCGCAGGGTCAACAAGCCGCGCTCATCCACCCCCAAGGCATAGCCCGCCGCCTGGCCCGATTTGCCCGCGATCACGCCCGCCGGTTTGCCAGCCTCGACGCGCAGCACGCTTTCAATCAAAAAGTTGTTGTCCAACATGCGCACCGTCTTGCGCTTCGTGCCGTCCACGACCGTCTTGGCCTT
>JBBRGB010000143.1:0-9064 GCA_038241095.1 Phycisphaerales bacterium | reverse complement strand
GGCGGGCACTGCATCCCCATCGACCCCTTCTACCTCACTTGGAAAGCCCGCGAAGTGGGCCAACCGACCCGCTTCATCGAACTGGCAGGGCAAGTCAACCACCACATGCCGGAGTACGTCATCGAACGCGCCATGCTGGCGCTCAACGATGCTGGCAGAAGTGTCAAAGGCTCGCGCATTTTGGTGCTGGGGCTGGCCTACAAACCCAACGTCGATGATGTGCGTGAAAGCCCGGCCTTTGAGTTGATCGAGCGATTGCGCGAACTCGGCGCTGCGGTTGATTACAACGATCCGCACGTGCCCCGCACCCACAAGATGCGCAAGTACGAACTGGGCATGAAGAGCGTGGATTTGTCGGAGACGATGCTGGCGGGGTATGACTGCGTGTTGGTGGCCACGAATCACGCGGTCTACGACTGGGACTTCATCGTCCAACACGCCAAGTTGATCATCGACAGCCGAGGGGCGACAAGGGGCGTGAAGAATCCCAAGGCCAAGATCGTTAGCGCGTAACGCGCGCCACGGCGAGGGCAAACACGCACGGTGCCACAGAGCATCCCGTTAGGGTGCTCTGTGTAGGCGTTCATTTGCGGGGCAAGTCCACTTCAATGCGCGCGACCTGTCCACCCCTGTGGAAAATATCCGCACTGGCGGCGTGATCCAACGCCAGACCCACGACTTCCGTGACACCGCCATCACCACCGATGAGCTTCATCCCCGGCTTCTCAGCGCGGCGCAGCACCACCGGCGTCTGGCAGCAGGTCAACGCCAGCGACCCCGCGGCCAGTTCCAGCGTTTGCGGCCGTCCCGCCAAATCAACGTATGACCAGTTCGCGGGCGTTTCCAAAAACTCGCCCTCACGCAACAACAGTGGATCGAAACGCAATTGACCATCAGCCACGCGCAGGCCAAGCTCGCCAGCGCGGGTGAGGATTTCCTCCTTGACCTGCCCGGTCATGCCCGGCTGCTGAGCGCCGCGGTCGCCGGGAGTGTGGGAATAGGGATCAAGCGGAAACGCTCCGAACTCCGCGGCCGTTTTTTCAAAGCCCAGCCCGGCGCGGATGCGGTAGTAAAAGGCGATCAACGCTTTGAGACTCGCGCCACCTTGCGCATCGCTCGCGGCGGCGAAGCAACATTCCTGCGCCGCCAGGAGCAACTTGGCGACCATGTGCCAATAGACGCAGCCCAGGCCTTCGTAGCCGTACATGGCACCGGAGCGGCCGGTGAAGGCGGCGTGGTGGAAGGTCACTTCATAGAGCCGCAAGACGGCCGCCGTGTCGGAGGTGACCAAAGAGGCCAACGCCGCATCGCCCGCCAGACGTTTCAAGGCGGCGGCGAGATCGTCGGCGTTGATGAAGGCACTGCTGAAACGGTGATTGCCTTCCGCGTCGCGTTCGATGATCGACGCATCATTTCGCCGCAGCAATTCACGCAGCAGCGGCACCTTTTGGACCTCTTGGGCGGGGGCGATGTTGCGGTCGAGATAGCGCGGCAGATCGCGCCAGGGATAAAGAATGAAAGTCTTGATGTCGGCGCGATAGAGATCACTGGCGAAGAGCGCTTCGAGTAGCCGCGCCGCTTCGCCGGGAGTGAGCAGGCCGCTGGAAAGCACCGCCACCTGGCCTTCGAGCATCAGTGGCAGACGGTCGATGCCCGCCTTCGTGCCCGCATCATCAAGCGTCAACAGGTTGTAAGCGTGGTAGAGACCATCGCCACGGGCGTTGGCCTTAAGCGTCGATTCGCAGATGGCGACGGCCTCATCCAGCAATGCCACCGCATCAGCCCGCGCCAGCATCACCGGCAAGCCCAGGCCGTTTTCACTCAGCCGCGTGCGATGATTCTCGTAAGCCTGGCCCAACTCATCGAGCACTTTCTTCCTCGCCGCGCCATTGAGTTCCGAAGCGTCACCCGTCGCCCGACATGAGCGCAGCACCCCGGTCAGCGCGTGGAGCCAATCAACGACATGCCCCGACATTTCCAACCCCCCATCGCCCGTCTCTTTCGCGGACTCCACCAGCAACTGCCGCACCAAGCGCGCGTAACGCAGCATGTGGGCCACGGTGACCACCGACAGCCCGCGACCGGCCAGTGCGTTGTTGGCGTCGTTCCACTCCGGTCGTTGCGTGTTCATCCACACCCCGCCACCGACGACGAGGTTGGAGAGTTTCCCCAGCAGCGGAATCAACAACTTCTCGGCGAGCGTGACATGAATCACGTTGCCCTCGCCGTCGAGCAGCAAGCGGCCATCACTGCCCAACCGTTTGACTTCATCCAGCGCCCGGCGATGGGCTTTAAGATCAAAGTCGATGCTGTGCTTGGGGTCGGCCAGTATTTCCGCATACGACTTCAAGCGATAGGGCACGTTGGCGAAGGCGAAAAGACGTTGGGTGAGCATTTGCCGCAGCGTTTGCGGATCGTGATCCCGCGCCTGCTCCAGCAATTTCAACAGATAGACGATCTGGTGATCGCCCCAATAGCCGATGTGCGACCAAGGATCGTGCGGGTCGGGCACTTCCCAGTCGATGCCCTCGCGGCTGACGCGGTAGGGGTTGAAACCATCGGGCGTCGAGGCGTTGACGAACTTGGCGATCATGCCGGGCAGGTAGGCGGGAAAGCTCCGCGCCAGGGCTTCCCAGTTTTGGAAGATGTCGCGCCAGTTGCCTTGGTAGTCGTACACTCGGCCGCCGTCGGGCCGCTGCACGCGAATGGCGAACATGTTCCACGGGCGCGATGGGTCACCGTGGCGACGGCCGAAGGTCAGAGGCAGATATTCCAGCGAAAGACGGATGAGGTCGGCGTTACCACTGGCGTCGGTGAGCTGCCGCAGAGCGATGTAGTCGATGGATTGCGTCTTATCGAGCCACGCGGCGAAAAGGGGTTTGAGCCGCTTGGCCGCGTCCTTGTTGCGCACGGCGATGAAGTCGGCGAAGTCCGCAAGGTCGATGCGGTAACCCTCGGCGAAAACCCCGCCACGCATGTTGTTGAACAGCGCGTTGGCGAAGTGATGGGCGCTGGCGCGGCTGTCACCGGTGAGTTGCAGACCATCGGCCGCGGCGACGTTGGCGCCCAAGCGTTGCGTGGTGACGGCGATGGCGTCGTCAATGGCGCGCTGAAGATCGGGCGTCTCGATAAGCAACTTGCGCAAGGCCACGACCTGCGTCTGCGTGCGGTCGGCATCCGTCACCACATGCCATTGCTTGGTCGCGCCGGGGGCAAGGGTGAATGTCGAACGCAGCAGATAACAGCCACGACGGTTGCGCAACAGGGGCCGCGCTTCAACATCGTGGCCTTGGCAGAATGCCTCCACGGCGGTCGCATCCGTCGTCACCACGGGTTCATCAAGCCCCGTGCTCCAAACCACGTTGGCGGCAAGCGATTCACCCGGTTCGGCGCGATCCATGATCTTGGATGTCAGCGAGAAAATGCCCAGCCCCGTCTGGGCATCCACCTCGCTTTGTGCGTAGGCATTGAGCAGCGAGCTGAAGCGCTGCACCGTCGCCAATTCCACCCCGGCCGGCAGGATGTTGAGCAGCCCGTCAAGCACTTCCACATGCACCGGCGAAGCGGTGTCCAGATTCTCCAGCCAAACCGTGCGCACAAAACCCAAAGCGTTGGTGGGCGTCCAGCGGTAACGCAGCCGCAGACCTAGGTCGTTTCGCGTCTCCTCAAATATCACCTGCGTGCCCGAGACGTTTTTGTGGATGCGTCGTTGGGTCGTATCGGTTCGCCGTTCCACAAAGGGTCGCCAAAGAATCGTTTCACCATGTTCCGCTCCGCCACGCCTCACCCGCAAGGCTGTGCAAGGGCCTGTGAAGGTGTGGCAGGTGTGGAGTTTGTCCTCGGTTTCGTAAGGAAACAGGCACCGCGATGGCTCCACCCGCCCGGCCGTCAACCCCCCGTTGCTCGACAGGTACATCCACAAGTCCGCATCGCTGATGAGGCTCATCAAAAACGGCGGCATCAGGTCGTAATCGCCAATGGCGTACATCGCCTGGCCGTCGAAATCGACGAAACCTTCAGTCCGGCACTCTGACGCCCGACTAGGATTCATGGATGATGCGGAGAGTGAACCGGGGGAGGCAATCGTGGGCATGAGTCACTCACTGTTTATTTCGCGGGCACAAGCGGCTGGAGCAAACGTCCGGGAGCGGGCTTAAGAATACCGCGCTTATCGTGCGGCAGTAGAATGACGGCCTCAATCGGCCCAAGAAGGCCAATTGATCCCAGCCCCACTGATAAATTGGAAATTGACGTGAACACTCATGCACCCATCTTCATTCCCTGCGACGGCACCTGGCAACTGCGGGAAATCGGACCGCTGAAAACTCAGACTTATCCCGCCAGTGTGCCGGGTTGCGTTCATACCGACCTGCTCGCAGCGGGCGTCATTCCCGACCCGTGGTTTGGCGACAACGAGAAGGACATCCACTGGGTCTATCACAAGGACTGGAGCTACCAGCGTGAGATCGAGGTGCGGCAATCGTTGCTCGCACGGCAAAGCGTTGAGTTGGTTTGTGATGGCTTGGACACTTTGGCGACGGTGTTTGTCAATGACGTGGAGGTGGGCCGGGCCGACAACATGCACCGCACTTGGCGCTTCGAGGTCAAGGCACAACTTCGCGCAGGCGTCAACACGCTGCGGGTGGACTTCACCTCGCCTATTCCGCTGATGAAGCAACTTGACGCCCAGCGGCGGCTACCGTGTTGGAACCTGTATCACGACGACTTTGCGGGCAAAAGTTACGTCCGCAAAATGGCTTGCGCCTTTGGTTGGGACTGGGGCCTGATGGCACCGACGGCGGGCATCTGGCGCTCCATCAAACTCGTGGGACGTGACGCGAAACTCAATGACGTTCGCATCAGCCAGCGCCACGCCGAGGACAAGGTTTCCCTTGATCTCGCGGTGGCGATCACGGGCCAGGCGACCAAGGCGCGTTTCGAGTTGTCGCTGGGGGGCAAACCCGTTGCGCAAGGCGATGCGAAGGTCGCGGCAAGCGACACCGACGACGGCGATGCCAAACTGTCCCTCGACATTCCCTCCCCGCAACTCTGGTGGCCCAACGGCATGGGCGCTCAACCGCTCTACGACCTCCAAGTCACACTGCTCGATGACGCGGGGCAAACCCTTGACGCAACCACTCGCCGCGTTGGCCTGCGCACGTTGGAGCTGTCGCAACAGCCCGATGAGTTTGGCCAATCGTTCCGCTTCCGCGTCAACGGCCGGGATGTGTTTTGCAAAGGCGTCAACTGGATTCCCTGCGATGTCTTTCCCTCGCGCATCAGCGACCAGACCTATCGCCACCTGCTCGACAGTGCCGCCGACAGCGGCATGAACATGATCCGCGTCTGGGGCGGGGGCATATACGAGGACGAACGTTTCTACGACCTCTGCGATGAGCGCGGCCTGATGATCTGGCAGGACTTCATGTTCGCCTGCGCCACCTACCCGACCTTTGACCCAGCCTTCATGGCCAACGTCGAGGCCGAGGCCATCGACAACATCCGTCGCATCCGCCACCGCGCCTGCCTGGCGCTGTGGTGTGGCAACAACGAACTGGAACAGGGCCTCGTCGCCGAGACTTGGACCAACAGCGCCATGAGTTGGGAGGACTACAAAAAGCTCTTTGACGAACTGTTGCCCGCGCTGGTCACCGAGCATGATGGCGTCACGCCTTACTGGCCCTGCTCGCCGCACACGCCCGATGGCGAGGGCCGCAATCGCCGCAACTTCAACGACCCGACCATCGGCGATGCTCACGCCTGGTCGGTCTGGTTCGGCGGGCAACCCTTCGAGGCCCAACGCGACTGGAACTATCGCTTCATGAGCGAGTTCGGCTTCCAGAGCTTCCCCGAACCGCGCAGCGTCGAAGCCTTCACCAAACCGGAAGATCGCAGCTTGACGAGTTGGGTGATGGACTATCACCAGCGCTGTGGGCCGGGCAACCAGACGATTTACAAGTATCTGCTGGAGTGGTTTCAGCCGCCCAAGGACTTGGAGTCGTCGCTGTGGTTGACGCAGTTGACCCAAGCCTTGTGCATCGAGTTCGCCGCGGATCACGCTCGCCGCTTGCAAGGCCGCATGGACGGACTGCTCTATTGGCAGTTGAACGACCTCTGGCCCGGCGCGACGTGGTCTTCCATTGATGTCTATGGCCGGTGGAAGGCGCTGCAGTATTTCGCCAAGCGCTTCTTCGCGCCCGTCCGCGTCAGCCTGCTGGAGTCCAACGAGCACGGCACGGCCACGGCCTTTGTCTCCAACCATCGCCCCGATGCCGCCAAGGTGGTATTGCACTGGCGCTTGACAGACACGGGTGGGACAACGCTGGAAGAAGGCGACGAACCGGTGACCATCGCCTCGCAGTCCTGCGTCAAGGTCCGCGCCTTGGATTGCCAGCGCTTCCGCCAACGCGGTGGCAGCGCCAAGTTGCCCGGTGATGTGCGGAAGAACCCCCACCCCCCCATTGCCGGGGATCGTGAATTGTTCGTCTGGGCTTGGGCAACCGATGCCGCCAGCGGAGAGGAACTCAGCCGCACGTTGGCGACGTTTGCCAAGCCCAAGCACTTGTTGCTGCGCACGCCGCAGATCGAGCACAAACTCACCCGCCGCGACGATGGAGCGTGGGACATCGAACTGTCAACCGATGTTCCCGCCCCGTGGACGCGGCTTGCGCTGGCCGATGGCGACGCCACCTTCAGCGACAACTTCCTGCACCTGTGCCCGAATCTGCCCGCAACGGTGACGATGCGAACGAGTGACAACATCAAGTCGCAACCCAACGTGACCATCCAACCCTTGGTCTCGCTCTGGAGTTGACGCCGGAACCCGCAAATAGTTAGCCCCCGGCGGCTCGGAGCCGGGGGCCGCTGGGGTCGTGAGTACCACCGCCCACCTTGTGTTTTCACCGGTCCGATGTCCACGATGCCTTGAACTCTTGCCGTGTTGACATTGTGCATTCCGGTTTGGAGTGATGTCTTGGACGCCTGTCGATTATGCGTTGCCTGCGGCCCCCGGCTCAAAGCCGCCGGGGGCTAAATATGTGGACTGCGTTGATCGTGCTTCGCACGAATCGCCTCAACACGAATCCAACGCATAGAATCCGGCGTATGTGGACTTTGATCGGACTCTCGATCGCCGGGGTGTTGGCCGTCGGCGTCATCGTCGTGCGGGTCAAACTCTGGCGGCAACTGCCCCCCGTGGCGCATGGCTTGCGCGGCGTGCTGCGGCGGATATGGCGCATCGCCAGACCGGCCGTGGTGCTTATCGCCGGGCTGTCGCTGGTGCTCGTGGGTATCGTGGCCATCCCCCTGCCCGGTCCCGGTTGGGCCATCGTCTTCGCTGGCATCGCGCTCTTGGCCACGGAGTTCGTCTGGGCACGCTGGCTCTTGACCAAGACCCGCGACACGGCCATCTCCGTCGGGCGAATTTGCGGCTTCGGTTCCCTGCCTCCACCCAATGCCGGACGCTTGCGCCTCTTCATTCACCGCTGGAATCTCGTGGCGCGAAAACGTTACTTCAACCGCTGGAAATCCACCCCACCCGCGCCATCCGTCTCGGCCAACGATCCCGCGTGAACGCTTCTCTTTTCTTGCCAATCATTCCACCCGACGAATCCGCGCATCAGTGAACACATCCAACTCATCCCGGCTGGGACTGGAAAACTCGCTGACCACCGCCCCCGCCGGCCCGGCTTGGAACCAGTGCTTGGTGTTAGGCTCAATGGTGTACTGATCCCCGGGCTCAAGTTCGATTTCGTGATAAACGGTGTATTGCGCCTCACTGCCCGCGGGAATCTTCGCCGCAATGCCGTCCCGCTGGCCCGCGCCTTCGACATACAAATACACCCGACCCCGCCGACAACGGAACGTCTCGGTCTTGCCGGGATCGACCCGGCCATCGTTCAGCAGCACCAGGGGATGGCGATGCTCGGGACAGGTCTGCCCCGGCAACATCACCAACTCCTTGGCGCAATACCGGGCGTTGTTGACGTACACCAGCACGATCAACCCCTGACTGGCGAAATCGCCAAGACCGAAGCCCGCCAGTTCCATCGCCCCAGCCTCAGCGCGGGTGATGGTGATCCCCGCGTCATCCAACAGTCGCATGGCTTGGGCTTTGATTGTTTCGGTCTGTTGCGGGGTCATGGGTTACTCCAATAAGAAGTTGAACACGAAGACACGAAGGATACGGAATAAAGTCTTGAGTCTTGAGGGATGAGTCTTGATTCTTGAAGGTTCGTACCCCCCCAGTCTTCAATCGCCCGCTCTGAACTCAAGAGTCAAGACTCATTCCTCAAAACTATTTCCAAGCCCCAAGTCTCAAGCCTTTTTCTTTTCTCCTTCGTGTCTTCGTGTCTTCGTGTTCATAACCGTATTACAAACCGACACGGGAAGGCAGTTGTCTCCAGCCGCTTCGCAGGCGGGATTCGATTTCTTCCCAGCGGGGGATGCCCGAGGTGGCATCCGGGGCTTCCACGCTACAGGCTCCCACGGCCGTGGCGCTGCGCAATGCGACTTCCGGGGGTTCGCCCCGGAGCAGGGCCGCCAGCAGGCCCGCGATGGTGCTGTCGCCCGCGCCGTTGGCGCTGACATATTCCGCGGCAAAACAAGGGGCGTGATGCTCGCAAGCCAACCATGCGGGCAACGACAAACCCAGCCGCTCCGCGATGCGGGCCAACTTTGTCTCATCGTCGGTGACACGCAGATACAACCCCTGGTCGCCGAGTTTGAGCACCACGATTGCCGCCCCCATTTCCAACATGGCACCGCTGATTTCCCGCAACTCCGAAGCGGTCGCCACACCCTCGCCGCTCGCCGACCTGCCCAGCATGAACCGCAACTCATCCAGACTCGGGGCGAACAAATCCACCTCCGGCAGCACACGCCCCAACAAACCCGGCCAATCCACCCGCCCCGCTTGCGAAGCCGGGTCCACGCCGCACATGTCCAGCGAAGTCACCAGCCCAGCCCGTCGAGCGCGGGCCATGATGCCCCGCAGTTGTTCACCGCCATCGACATACATCATCCTCATGATCGGCGGATAGCCGAAGTGCAGGATTTTCGCCCC
>JBBRGB010000142.1:0-9171 GCA_038241095.1 Phycisphaerales bacterium | reverse complement strand
CGCAAGCAGACGCCGCAGCCCGCGGGCGCGTTGCGTTTCCTGTTTGCCACGGCACGCGGGGTTGAGCAGCAGACGATCCACCACCCGCTCATTGGCCTTGATGACACAGCCCGGCGCGATGATCGACCGCACCACGACCGCACCGGCTTCCACCTTGGTGCCGGACAAGACCACGCTGTCAAAGAGCTTGGCCGAGGCCGCCACACTGGCACCATCCTCAACCAAGGCTCCGACGGGCTGATGCCCGGAGTGGCCCGCCAGTTCACGCACCGCCGTGAGGTAATCCGCTCCATCGCGCAGGAACAATCCCGCCGGGTGCGACATGCTCACGTGCTTGACCCGGCAATGGGCCGCCATTTGCCGCAGGCCCTGTTCCTTGAAGTCCACAAAGCCCGTGGTCGGCAGATGCTTCATTGCCGCGCGGCGAATGAGGTACATGCTCGCGGGCCGACCCTTGGCGTGGGTCAACACGGCCACATCAGCCTTGGCGCTTTCCAGCCGAGTGAGAATCTTTTCCAGGGGCTGCGTGAGCACCTGCGCCCCTGCCGCCACCAGTACGAACTGCTCATCGTCAATGTCCTCCAAAGCGTCGCGCAGCACACCGCCCGTGCCCCGCCAAGCCTCCGGGTCGGCTTGAAGCGTCACCTGCACCCGCTCGTGGTGGCAATGACTTTGGGGCTGCTGGGCCGTGCCACCGAGGATCAGCCGCATCTCCAAACCGTGGAGTTTGTGTTGCTGAACCACTTGGCCGACTTGGTCGGCCCAGTGTTGCAAGAGCGTGGTTTGGTTGGTCAGGGGCAGGTCGTAAATGCTGCGGCCAAGTTGCTGGCCCAAGGTGTCCCGCCGCAGCGAGCCGTGGAGCAGCACCACCGCGGCGAGTCGCTGTGGAAGCTGGGCCTGCTGGGCCTCGCCGGTGAGTCGCGCCAGTCCGCTGCCGAACTGGCCCGCCAAGGTTGATTCATGGGAAGCGCCGGGTGCAATCATGATTGAGCCTCCTGTAGCTGACTGTCATTGCCGACAAGTTGCGAAACGGGGGAATCGATGTGGGGTCTGCGACCGGGCAACCGCACAATGTTGACGCGAGCCGAAACGGGCACGGGCCGGGCCAACGGATGCAAAGCGTGGCGCTTGTGTTTCCGCAGCGTCCAGTGCAGGTCGAACTTGAGATACCCATCAATGGGTCGAAACAACCAGAGGCCCAACACGCTGGTCATCACCAGCGACGCCAGCGCACTCACCACCAAGGTAAAGCCGTCCAACTCCGCCAGCACGTTGTGCGAAGTGGGCCGCACCTCGCCGTTGATAACGGTGGTTTCAAGCATCTGCCCTCTGATGTAAATCCACATGACCAGCATGGAAATGCAACCCGCAATGGTGATGGCCAAAACCCCCGCAATGCGACGACGCCACTTGCGCTGTTTGACCCGACCGGAAAGACCCCGTTTCCACATCACACAACTCCCCTAAAAAATCACCACAACCCCGGCTCATCGTCCACCACTTCCAACAGTGACGGCTCAATGGCCAGACTCACGGCTTGGTTAAGAATGTCCACGTTGATAATCAGCACGCCAGCCGAAAGATCGTCGGCGATCACGCCACGAACCCCCTGCATCGGGCCGGCCTTGACCTTTACCCGTACACCTTGCCGCAGGTGCGGAAAAGGGTTCAAGTCCAAGTCCTCACGCAATGCCCGCCAGATGTTCCGCAACGATTGCGTGAGATGTTCCTGCTGGGGCTTTCCCACGCGAATGATGTTGGCCAAACGCTTGGAACGATCCGCGTCGTAAGCGTCGTCGGCCCGGCCACGCATGAACACATAGCAGGGAAACAGCGGTATTTCCGAATGGCGCTTGAGCTTGCCGTAAAACCGCGTGTGCGAGACCAGAGGCAAGAAATGCCTCACGCCCCGGCCCCGCAAGTTCTCAGCCACCTTCTTTTCCTGCCGACTGCGGGTGTGCAGCACGAACCAGTCCTTGGCCGCGTCACGCTCCACACTGCGGTCAAGCAGTGGATCAAAGGGCGAGCATGTGTCAAAGACGAAATCCGCAGGCAGACCTTCAAGACCCTCTTGGGCCGGAGTCTCCGAAGTGTCAGCCGCTTCAGGTTCGAGCATGACGTGTTGTGATCCCTGATTGGTCATGTAAGTTTCGCCGTCAGAGCCGTGGGACGTAAGCCCCCGATTGGAAAGACAGCCATGTTTTGCATTCGTGCCGACCGCATGATTATTGCCCGAATCCACACTTTGCCGATGAATGTTTGGGCCAGTTGCTTGACCCGCCGACGCGACGATGACTATTATCGTCGAGCCTCTGACAACAGCCTGTCAGGGGGAAAAAGCCCCCGTAACAACACGCTGATTTCCCAACCAGAATCGGCGGCCAAAATGCCCCGCCGTGGCGGGCTCCGCCTTTCTCGCGTTCGGGCCGACCCCGCCGAGCTTGCCGAAAGAATGTGTTTCCCCTTCCGCTGCGGGCCTGAATCAACTCTTGGCCCTGCGGCAACCGGGATTCCACCTCCCCACCCGCCACAATGCGACGTTCCCACGCTTAATCGCAGGGAAACAGCCCCGTCGTGACAGGTTCGAGTATAACGCGCCAATCCGCAAATGCAATAGAAATGTAAAGATTTTTTAATGATAAATGTCAACCCGGAAGCCGTCCGTCCGGGATATTGATGGCACGCCCCAAACCTAATTCCATGCGTGAACCACCCCCCCCACCACCCCACGCCTCCCGCGCCACGCTTGCGGTTTAGCGGCGAAACAATCCCAATCCCATCTCAGCGCGAAAACACCGGCCGCTGCCCTTGGGCAACCTGCTTCAGTTCCGCCAATTCCGCCTCCGTAAGCGGTGACAAATCCTTCACCAATTCCAGCGCCTGCCAGAACAACTCCTCGTTGCCCGGTGGAATCGCCGCGGTCACCGGTTGGCCCAACGTAAACCGCAAGGCCAGCGACGCCAGCCGCCGGTCCGTGATCGGTCGATACCAGCTCCGATGGCTTTTGCGCAGCGGGTCGCCCTCTTCCCAATGCCCCTGCGCCAAGGCCTTGAGCGCCAAGATCGACAGCCCGCGCTCTTTGGCTTCGGGAATCACACTCGGACCGAAGTCGCCCTTGAAATACATGGCGAAGTTGACGGGAAAAAGGATCGAATCAAAGGGGAATCGCCGCATCAGGGCCAAGGCCGCGTCAACCGAATGGGCCGAGAAACCGATGTGGCGGATGCGGCCGGCTTTTTTCAACTCCGTGACCAGTTCCAGCACCCCGCCCGGTGCCAAGGCGACCTCCACATCCTCCTCCAAATCAGTCATGGCGTGAAGCTGGTAAAGGTCAAAGTAATCCGTCCGCAGACGCTTGAGCGAGCGTTCAAACTCCGCCTCGGCCGGGCCACGCGAGCGCTCGAGGGTCTTGCACGCCAGGAAGCACTCTTTGCGGAACGGCTCCAAGGCCGGGCCGAGTTTGATCTCCGCATCGCCATATTGCGGAGCGACATCGAAGTAATTGACCCCGCGTTCGACGGCCTTGGCCACGACCTCGTTGGCATGCTCCTGCGAGGCGTCCTGCACCACGATGCCACCAAATCCAATGACGGAAAGCGGGATTTTGTCAGGCCCATAGGGACGATGGGGCAGAGCGTCGGATGCAGTCGGCAAAATGGTCATCACGTTTCCTTTCACAAGTGGTGCAACCAAATAATCCCCCCCGAAAGCCCAGCCGCTCCGCGGCTGGGAGCCTCCCCCACGCTTGCGGTTTAGCGCCGTCCCAACCGTGACTCCGTCCCCGCCACCAACCGCTTGATGTTGGGAATGTGCCGCAACAGCACCAACAGCGCCATCAGCCCGGTGACAATGAAAAACGGCCACAGGTTCGCCAACGGCGTGCGGGTGATGACCGCACACACGGCCAGATAAACCGACAGGCTCATCGACGCCAGAATACTCGCCACGCTCACATAGCGGAACATCGACGCCAACAAAATCCAAGTGATGAATCCCGCCAAACCGGTCAAGGTGAGAATGGGCCAGAACCCCAGTAAAACCCCCAATCCCGTGGCCACGCCCTTGCCACCTTTGAAGCCCAGCCATAGGGGGAACATGTGCCCCAGCACAGCCGCCATCGCCACCGCCAGCCAGCGCGAAGCCTGGGCCGTGGTGAGATCCCATTGCCCGGCCAGCCCCAGCGCCATGCCCGCCGCCAGCACGGGGACAAAACCTTTGACAACGTCGAGAATGAAGCACAAACCGCCCCATTTTTTGCCCATGACCCGGCCGACGTTGGTCGAGCCGATGTTGCCGCTGCCGTGGCTGCGAATGTCGATGCCACGTGCCCGCGATATGAGCAGCCCCACGGGAATCGACCCAGCCAGGTAGGCGATGATGACCCAAATCCACCAAGTGTTCATGGGATTAGATTAGCAAAGTCCCAAGGTCACGGGAGAACAACTGTTCCCCAAGCCCACGGATGAAGTCGCCGCGACTTCTTTGCGTGGGATGACCAAGGGATGACCTCTGTACCCGCCACGCGGTTCGATTCCACGAAAAGCCGTCCAAAGTGACGGCATCCGTGGGCTTGAACCGTTGTGAAAAAACATGCCCGAAAAAAAGATTTGACATGCCATTGGCTATTGTCCCGGGATGATGTTATACTCGACCCTTAATTCGCACGGCGATGTTCGCCGGGCAGTCTCGCACCGTGACGCACATCGGGGGCCCTTCACTGGCACCCACCCGCTTGGCATCACCGCTTCGGAGTCGATTGTTATGAAGATCTACGTTGGAAATCTCAGCTTCCAGACCACAGAGGACGGGCTTCGCGAAGCCTTTTCCCAGTTCGGCGAAGTGCAAGAGGCGGCTCTTGTCAACGACCGTGAAACCGGCCGCAGCCGCGGCTTCGGTTTCATCACCATGGCCGATGACGCCTCAGCCAAGGCCGCCATCGAAGCCATGAACGGCCAAGAACTCGATGGCCGCGCTCTGGTGGTCAACGAAGCCCGGCCCAAGACCGATCGTCCCGGTGGCGGTGGCGGCGGCGGCGGCTTCCGCGGTGGTCGCGGCGGCAGCGGTGGCGGCTACGGTGGTGGCGGCGGCGGTGGTGGCGGCGGCGGCGGTGGTGGCCGTGGCGGCGACCGCGGTGGCCGGCGCGAGTGGTAATCCACACGCTCTGAAAACCCCGTAAATAACGCAATTCCCCAAGCCCCGTCGGCATCCCCGACGGGGCTTTTTCGTTAGTCCTGAGTCTTGAGTCTTGAGTCTTGAGGAAAGCAGACTTGCACGGCGGAGGGGACGCTCCGCTGCGCTACGCGGCTAAACGGGGGCCATTGATTCCAATCCCCGTTTTATCCGTGTTTATCTGTGGTCATCGGTGTTCATCCGTGTTATTCACGTATCATCCGACCTCCATCCGCGTTTATCCGCGTTCATCAGCGGTTAAAACAGAACCACCCCACGCCCGCCCCGCTCCATCCCGTCCCGTTGAGAATGAATCGCAGACGCATGTCGTATCTCCCGCCACGGCATAAAGTTACGAACGCTGAAACAGGCTATAATCACTGGCCACCGCCCCGCCAACAGTCCCACCACCCGCCCCCGGTGTCCCCGGTGTCCCCGGTTTATCCAAGGATTTCCCCGTGCCCGCCACGATTTCACTGCCCCTGACCCTGCCCGACGATGCCGAGCAACGCCAGACTTGCACCCGTTGCATTGAGGATCGCCTCCAGCGCCAAGCCGGCATCAGCAGCGTCAAGATCAATTCCGACCCTCCCGCCGCCATCGAACTGGCCTACGACCCACAGCAGATAACTCTAAGCCAGATCAATGATTATCTTCGTCAAGCCGGCGGCTGCGTCAGCCCTGACATGGCCCACATCGTCCTGCCGGTGCGGGGCCTGGTTTCGCCGCGCCACGAAATGGCGGTGCAGCGCACGCTAAAACGCCTGCCGGGGGTGCGTTCCTCGGCCTCTTTCGCCTCCCAGACCATCCGCATCGAGTTTGATCGCCGGGCCTGCGCCTTGCCCGAAATCGTTCGCCGTCTGGAAAACTTGGGCATCACTTTGCGTTCCCCCCAGGAAGCGCAAGATAAAACAATTCACAACACTAATCTTGGTGATTTTTCGCCCGATTTGCCCCCCTCTACCTCCCCCTCATCCACCCCCTACCCCCCCACCAACCACCCCTCCACCACCCCCTTACCCCCCCTCGCATCACCCCCCCATTGGTTTTCCACAATTTTCCACGCCACGGACATGCTCGTCGCCATAAGTGCGGGTTTGTTTTTGCTCGCCGGCTTCTTCGTACACATTCTCGACGGCCCGCAACCCCTGCGTCTCTCACTGCTTATCGTCAGCTACATCCTGGGCGGGTGGTATCCCTCCCACGACATGTTCGCCACGTTACGACGATTCCGGGTGGACATTGACGTGCTGATGTTCGCCGCCGCCTTCGGCGCTGCCTCCCTGGGTCACTACGAGGAAGGCGCGCTTTTGCTCTTCCTCTTTTCCCTGGGCGGGGCCGGTGAACGCTTGGCGATGGACCGCGCCCGCAGCGCCATAAACGCCTTGGCAAAACTTGCTCCCACCACCGCCACTCGCATCGAGGCCGACGGCTCCCGCCGCGAGGTCGGCGTCGGCGACCTGGCCATCGGTGACCGCGTGCTGGTTCAGCCCGGCCAGCAAGTTCCCTGCGACGGCGTGGTCGAAAGCGGTTCGACTTCCATCAACCAAGCGCCCATCACCGGCGAGTCCGCGCCCGTTCCCAAATCCCCCGGCTCGGAAGTTTTCGCCGGCACCATCAACGGCGAAGGCGTCATCACCTGCGTCGTCGCCAAGCCGTCCAACGAAAACACCATCGCCAAAGTCATTCGCCTAGTCGAAGAAGCCCAGACCACAAAAAGCTCCACGCAGGTCTTCACCGATCAAGTCGAAAAGTGGTACGTGCCCTTGGTGCTCGCGGCCACGGGCCTGCTCATCGTCGTGCCGCCGCTTGCGGGCTTTGAGCCTCGCCGCGAACACGCCAGTCTCTGGGCCGGTTGGTTCTATCAAGCGATGGCGTTTCTCACCGCCGCTTCGCCTTGCGCTTTGGCCATCGGCACACCGGCCGCGGTGTTGAGCGGCATCGCCCGCGCGGCTCGCGGTGGCGTGCTGATCAAGGGTGGCAACCACTTGGAAAACCTTGGCCGCGTCCGCGCCATCGCCTTTGATAAAACCGGCACGCTCACCCGTGGCCAGGCCGAAGTCACCGACATCATTCCCCTCGATGATTCGCTCACCGAAGATGAATTGCTGCGCCTAGCCGCGGCGGTGGAAAGCACCAGTCACCATCCCCTGGCCGACGCCATCGCCGGCGAAGCGCAGGCCCGCGACATGGCGCTGCCGGAAGTCACGGACGTGCAACAAATCCCCGGCCTGGGCATCCGCGGAAAAGTTGAAGGCCGCGTCATCGCCATCGGCCGCCCCACAATGTTCGACACCGCATCAGAGCCGAAGGGCGTAAGCCCTCGGAGTCTCGTCAGAGCCGAAGGGCGTAAGCCCTCGGACAAACGTGCAAGTGCGAACGTTGACGCGGTGACATCCGACCGGGGGCTTACGCCCCTCGGCTCTGATGAGCCATTTGCCACAAGTACCCAGGCTTTTTCAGATGCGTCATCCCAATCGCCGACGCGCGGCGGGGACGCCGCGGCTAATAGTCAGAAAATACAGGGCCTCGCCAACGCCAACGAGCGCATCGCCGCATTACAGGAGCAGGGCAAGACGGCCGTGGTCGTCGCCGATGAATCGCGGGTGCTGGGTTTGATCGCCCTGGCCGACCAAGTGCGTCCCGGTGCCGCGGCCATGATCGCCACGCTGCACCGTCTGGGCATTCGCAAGACCATCATGCTCACCGGCGACAACCGCCGCACCGCCGCCGCTGTCGCCAAGATTGTCGGCATCGACGAGTATCTGGCGGAACTGCTGCCCGATGAGAAACTCGCCCGCGTGCGGCAACTCGACGCCGAGCATGGCCGGGTGGCGATGGTCGGCGACGGCATCAACGACGCCCCCGCCATGGCCAACGCCACCGTGGGCCTGGCGATGGGCGGCGCGGCCGCGGGCGGGGGCGGCTCCGACGTGGCCCTGGAAACCGCCGACGTGGTGCTGCTGGCCAACGACCTGGCCAAGATTCCCGAAGCCATCGGCGTCAGCCGTTTCAGTCGCCGCATCGTGATTCAGAACTTGGTCATCGCCCTGGGCGTCATCGCCTTCCTGGCCCCCGCCGCCGCCTTGGGTTTCGCCCCCATCGGCGCCGCGGTGCTCTTCCACGAAGGCTCCACCGTGGTGGTGGTGTTGAACAGCCTGCGCACCTTGGCGTATCGCCCCCCGACAAATATTTAGCCCCCGGCTCCGGGGGGCTTTGAGCCGGGGGCGGGTGGGGGCAAACGCATGTGCATCCATGCCACCCAATGAGCCGCGATCGGGAGGGATTGGGTGACCACGCCGGCCAAGGAGGGCAAAAACCCCGCTTACTCCGTGCGCGGCTCTTGGCTTGACCCTCTTGCAAATCCACATGCGTTTGCCTTGGGGGGCGGGTGGGGTTGCGGGAATTGTGGCGCATTGTCTTTTCACCCCACGCCATCGGCCACGATGTTTGGGTGAACGCCATGCGGGCGTGGCATTGGCATCCCAAAGCGCGGGGTGATGTGCGGGTGGCCTGTCTTGTCAGAGCCGCAAGGGCGTAAGCCTGCGAAGTTTGTCAGTGCCGCAAGGCGTAAGCCTGCGGACGGATGTCCCCACGTGTTGGAGCGCACTTGCACCATCGTCCGGGGGCTTGCGCCCCTCGGCTGACAGGGCAGCGATTTCGTGCCGGGCACGCGGTTAAAGAGCGCGGGACCAGAGGAGGATGCGGGTGCTGTTTTCTTCACGCCAGGCGCGGACGATGAGGACTTGCTGGCGATGATGGCGGCTGACGTTGGCGTCGGGATTTGCCCCCGAGCGGGGGGAGCCAGTGGCACCAGAGGAACCGGGACTTCCGGGGGGGCGCCAGTAGATGCGGTTGGTGGTGGTGACGTTGCCGTGATCGGATGCTTGGCTGGGGGAGGCGCTTTCGAGGTTGATGGGTTTGTAGCCGCGTTCGGCGGCGGCGGCGGCGTAGAAGGCTTGCACTTCTTGCGGCGTGGCGCTGGGAGGGGTGAAGAAGGCC
>JBBRGB010000141.1:0-9248 GCA_038241095.1 Phycisphaerales bacterium | reverse complement strand
AATCCGCAGGCCATCGCTGACGATGGTGTGCCGCCCCTTGAGCACGACCACCGCGCGATGGGCCTTGGCCAGTTTGGCCGCCGCATCGGGTCGGGCCGCATCATCCGTCGGGTCTTCCTTGATGCCCAAAGGCTCGGCCAGTCTGCGGAACTCACCGGGATGCGGCGTCAAGACCACGGATGGACATTGACCTTGCCGCCCCCCCTCCTCCGCGTCCAGCCGGGGGCGGGGCCGGGGGTGGCCCGTCTTGGCCAGCAGATTCAACCCATCGGCATCGAGCACCAGCGACCGTCGGCCCGTGAGCAACTTCGCCAGTACCCGGCCCCAAAAAATCCCCTGCCCCATGCCCGGCCCAACCGCCAGCACGGCTTGGCCTTCGGGATCGGTTGCTTCAATCGCGGCAAGTGCCCGCGCGGGGCTTTCGGGCAGGGCGATGCCCGTGGCCGAGGGTTCGATGACGATGCCGTGAAGCAGCAGTTCGCGTGGCATGGCGAGTTTGACCAATCCCGCGCCACTGCGAAACGCCGCTCCCGCCGCCAAGGCCGGCGCGCCGATCATGCCAGCCGAACCACCCACGACGATCACGGTGCCGAAGTCGCCTTTGTGCCCGCCTTGAGGCCGGTCGGGCATGGGGGGAAGAGCAATCGTAATTGCATTCTTTTTCATGGTGTGCCTTCACAAGATGATGAAGGTCAATCTAGCAACGAAATCAAAGTCGTGCGGGACACTGGACCGATGTCCGGTATTTTTCGAGCACGTTGACGATGCGGGTGAAAGCAAAACCCCCGCGGAGCTTGTGGCAGCCGCGGGGGCAGGAGGAGGAGAAGCAAGTTAAGTGGGTCGGCCTTGACCCGCATCGATGTCACTGGCCTTCCAGTTTATCGGCCGCATTCCGTTGTGTTGTCCATAACTTTTCCGGGCGTGTGATTTTCCGAGTGCTTTCGGTGGATTCTCAATGAATCCGATTCCGATTCGCGGCCTCGCGGACCACTTGCCCAAAGGCCTTCCGTGCCTTGCTTCCCCATCTTAACCCACCTTGACCGTTTTGTCTTGTCAGCGGTGAACGGTGGGGTAATCGACAGTCTTTTCCACAATTTTGTCGGGTCGGTCGGTTTTCCTTTCATCAATCGGAGTCATTCACCACCAAGAACACCAAGGTCACCAAGGAATGCGGTAAGAGGCTTGAGGCTTGCCGATTGTTTGACTCACAAGCTCAATAGTTGATTGTTTTGCCTTCCTTCGTGTCTTCGTGTCTTCGTGTTCACTCAAATTCTTGGTGCCCTTGGTGGTTGACAATCAGCCACTCAACTGCATCCCATGCTGTTGCCGCAGTTGAGGCATTTGTAGCAGGTGCCGCTGCGGACGGTGATGGTGCCGCAGACATCGCAGGCCGGGGCATCGCTCTGCATTTCCCGCATCGCCAGGGAGATGGTGTCCGTGGCGGTTTGGGTTTGCGTGGCGGTGCCGCTCTGCGCGCTCTTGCGGCCCTGCGTGGCGCTTGGCGTCTCGCCGCCATCCACAACATCCATGTCGATTGACCTGATGCTTCGCCGGGGGGCATCGACATCACTGTCAACACGGGCCTGCGTTTCCAAGCGCGATTCGTTACCGCGACCGTTGGCGGCATCGACCACGGCCGTGGCCTTGGCGATGGGGGCTTCGTTCTTGTGCGGCTCATCGACCTCGGCCTTGCGCCGTTGCGGAGCGTTGGCCGCCCGGTAACCGGGGATGAACTCCATGCCCATCCAGCGGAAGATGTAATCAACCAAGCTCTTGGCAAAGGGGATGTCGGGGTTGTGGGTCATGCCCGCGGGTTCAAAGCGTTGATGCGTGAACTTGGTGACCAGCGACTCGACGGGCACACCGTATTGCAGGGCGACGCTGATGGCGGTGCCCAGGGAGTCCATGACCCCGCCGATGGTCGAGCCTTCCTTGGCCATGGTGATGAACAGTTCGCCGGGCATGCCGTCTTCGTAGAGGCCCACAGTCAGGTAGCCCTCGTGGCCGGCGACGTTGAACTTGTGGGTGATGCTGCGACGAGTGTCGGGCAGACGCTTGCGCATGGGGCGATGCACGATGCGCTCGACGATTCTTTCGATGACGGGTTGAGCCGCGGCGCCGCCACCGTTGCCGTTGCTTGCGGCCACTTGGCGAGCCACGGCCACGACCTCTTGCGCCACCTCAGCCTGACCCGCGTCAATGTTTTCTTGATCGTCTTGCTCGTCGTCCACATCGGCCGCGGCGTTCAAGGGCTGGCTGAGCTTGCAACCGTCACGGTAAAGCGCGTTGGCCTTCAAGCCCAGTTCCCACGACAGGCGATAGGCTTGGCTGATTTCTTCGACGCTGGCTTCATGGGGCAGGTTGATGGTCTTGCTGATCGCCCCGCTGATGAAGGGCTGCGAGGCCCCCATCATGCGAATGTGCCCCTCGGCCGCGATGTAACGCACGCCCTTGCGCCCACACTTGCTGGCGCAGTCAAAGACGGGCAGGTGCTCGTCCTTCATGTGCGGAGCGCCTTCAATCGTGCCCCTGCCGCAGCACTGCTCGTTCAACACGGCGATCTGCTTTTTCGAGAGCTTCAAAGCCTTGCAAAGATCGTCCGCCTGGCTCTCACCGATTTCCAAACGCTTGATGGCCTCGGAGCCCAGCGTCCAAATATTGAGCACGTTCTTGAGCTCCACCGCGGCAGGCAAGCCTTCTTGCGCCTTGGCCAAGTCGTCGTCATTCAGCCCGCGATCTTTGAGGAACTGAGCGAAAGTCTTTGCGCCTTGGGGCACCTCGCCGTTGCGGTCGGGCATGGGCACATCCAAGGTGTTGGTGCCCAAGACGTAGCTGAGGATTTCCTTGATCTGCCGTGGCGTGTAGCCCAGCGCCACCAGCGCGGGGGGCACGGATTGGTTGACGATCTTGAAGTATCCACCCCCGGCGAGTTTCTTGTGCTTGACCAGGGCGAAGTCCGGCTCGACGCCGGTGGAGTCGCAGTCCATGAGCAAGCCGATGGTTCCGGTGGGCGCGATGACGGTGGTTTGCGCGTTGCGGTAGCCGTGCTTGACACCCAGCGAAAGAGCGTCATCCCAGGCGTGTTGCGCGGCTTGGAGCATCTCCGCGCCGTTGCTGATGCCACCAAAGGGCGACTTGTGCGTGTCGAGGTAATGAGCGTCGATGGGCACGGGCTTGATGTCGAGGTTTTCGTAATCGCCCTGCTCATGGTCCAAGGCCAAGGCCGACTCGCGGTTGACGCCATAAGCGGCGCGGCGGTGATTGCGGATGACCCGCAGCATCGAATCGCGGTTCTTGTAATAGCCGGCGAACGGGCCGTGCTCGGCGGCGAGTTGGGCGCTGGTGGCGTAGCTGCGGCCGGTGAGAATCGCGGTGATCGCGCCGCAAATGGCGCGGGCTTCCTCGCTGTCGTAGGGAATGCCCGCCTGCATGAGCATGGCCCCGAGGTTGGCGTAGCCTAGGCCCAGGGTGCGGAAGTCGTAGGAGAGCCGGGCGATTTCCTTGGAGGGGAACGCCGCCATGAGGACGCTGATTTCCAGCACCATCGTCCAGAGCTTGGTGGCGTGCTCGAAGGTTTCGATGTCAAACTTCCGCGTCGCCGGGTCGTAGAACTTCAGCAGGTTGAAGGACGCCAAGTTGCAGGCGGTGTTGTCGAGGAACATGTATTCGGAGCAGTTGTGAACCACGATGCCGTTGGCGACGAAGTGGTTAGTCGTCGGCTCGGTGAGGTCGTACACGTCCTCGCTGCCTTGAGGGGTGAGCGAAGCGACGCGATCCAGCAGGCGATCCTGATAGGTCTGGACGTTGCGGTTGAGTTCCGCCAGCTTCGTGGTCTTGGCGCTGTCGGGCCTGAAGCCGATGTGCTCTTGGAAAGCCAAGCGCGAGCTGCGGGAGATTCGCAGCGAATGCAGTTGGGTGACCGGGTATTCCTTGGTTCCACCCTTGCCATCGGGCAGCATGGCGGTGTGCTGACCCGCAACGCGGCGATTGGCGTAGAGCTTGCTCTTAATGCCAAAGCTCAAGAGCAGCAGTTGCACTTGATGGAGTAATTCCTTGCTGGCGCTGTCGAGGGCGACGTACTGCGATTTGGAACCGTAGTTGGCCACGGTGCCATCGGTGGTGAACAGGCCACGCAGCACCGCGGCGATGCTGGCGCGATCCAGCGAGAAAATCGCATCTGTGAAACGCTTGGCGCTCGACCCGGCGTCAAGCACGGCGTATTGTGCGAACTGGCCGACCAATGCCCGCACCGAGGTGCCCACGCGCAGGCCGGTGGCGGTGGTGGTCACGCCGCTGGCGCGCAGGCCGCGACCATCGCCATCGCCCAGCCACTGCTTGCACTCGGCGATGTTGCCCGCCAGCCGCTGTGCCACGGCCTGCTCCGCTTGGCCCAAGGAAATAAAGACGAAGTCCTGTTCGGGCTGGTGCGTCAGGCAACCATCACCCACCGCCGCGCCGATCAGTTCACCCATCGCGGGCGGCACGAAAGCGTCACCGAAACCGGGGCCTTGGAGCATCACCACATCATCAAGCGTCAACTCGCACGCCGGCACATCGCCGCGGTTGGCCGTCAGCACGCGGTGGTCGGCGGTGAGCCGCAGCCGATAGCCGCTCTGGGTCGTCAGTTCATACACGGGCTTGTGGCCGGTCTTGAAAATGCGATCGACAAACACCCTCTCGCCCTTGGCGTTGATGACCTCGGCGGTCTTGCCCACCAGATCCGCGATGCGGCGATAGCCCGTTCCCGTGGCCACCAGCGTGTCACCGGTCACGCAAGGATTACTTGCATTGATCCGCCCCGACTGCGGGCAGGTGTGCCACTGGTTGATCGTGGTGTCGTACTGCACACCGGGGTCAGCGCAGCGCCAGGCGGCGTAACAGATTTCATCCCACAGCTTTTTAGCTTTCACCGTGCGCGCCGTCTTACCGTCGTAGCGCCGCGTCAGGTCCCAATCGCCATCGGCATCGAGACGATCAAAGAAGGCGCTGGGCATACGCACGGAGTTGTTGCTGTTCTGACCGCTGACGGTCATGTACGCTTCGCCGTTGAAGTCGTAATCGAGCTTGAGGCCCAAGTCGGCGGCGGTTTGCCTCTGATCGGCGCCCAAGTGCTTCATGCCCTCGACCATGGCGGCGACCTTCACTTCCTCGCGCACCTTCCAGTTGACGAAGTTTTCAATGTCGGGGTGATCCAAGTCCAGGCACACCATCTTGGCGGCCCGGCGGGTCGTGCCGCCGGATTTAATGGCTCCGGCGGCACGATCACCGATCTTGAGAAAGCTCATGAGACCGGAACTTTTGCCCCCGCCCGAAAGCGGTTCGTTATCTCCACGGAGCTTGGAGAAATTGGTTCCGGTGCCCGAGCCGTACTTAAACAGGCGCGCCTCACGTACCCAAAGGTCCATGATCCCGCCGGGGTTGACCAAGTCGTCATCGCAGCTCTGGATGAAACAGGCGTGGGGCTGCGGATGGGTGTAAGCGTCGTCGGCCAATTTCGCTTCGTCAGTGGACGGTTCGACGACCCAGTGGCCCTGCGCCGGGCCGCTGATGTCGTAGGCGAAGTTCAGGCCGGTGTTGAACCACTGCGGGCTGTTGGGCGCGCAGGTCTGGGTGAGCATCATGTGGGCGATTTCGTCGTAGAACGCCTGGGCGTCCTCGGCGGTGTCGAAGTAGCCGTGCGTCTCGCCCCAATGCCGCCAGCACCCCGCCAAGCGGTGAATGACCTGGGCGACGGACTTCTCCGGGCCGGTGATCTGCTTGCCCTGCTCGTCAAGGATCGGCTGACCCTTTTCGTCCACCTGTGGCACGCCGGCCTTGCGGAAATACTTGCTGACCATGATGTCCGTGGCCAACTGCGACCACGCCGTGGGCACCTGGGCGTCCTTCATCTCAAAGACCACCGACCCGTCCTGGTTGCCGATGCGGCTGGTGCGCGTGGTCCACTCGATGCCCGTGTAAACGTCCCGCCCGGCCGTCGTGAATTTACGTTTGATTTTCATGTCCAAACCCTTATGAAAAAACCATCAATAAATGCCGCCGGCGTCCGTACCGGCGGATAAGAAATCAGTGTTGACCCGAAAAATAATGCGTTCGTGTCGCCCCAGTTCCCATTCTCAATCCACCTTCGGCAGCACCAGTCCCGTCTGGTCTTGGTACTTGCCCTTCTTGTCCGCATAGCTCACGGCACACACCCGGTCGGCTTTCAAAAACACCATCTGGGCGATGCCCTCGTTGGCGTAAATCTTGGCCGGCAGGGGCGTGGTGTTGCTGATCTCGATGGTCACCTTGCCCCGCCACTCCGGCTCCAGGGGCGTCACGTTGACAATGATCCCGCAGCGGGCGTAGGTGCTCTTGCCCACGCAGATCGCCAGCACATCGCGGGGAATCACAAACGATTCAATCGTCTCGCAAAGGGCGAAACTGTTGGGCGGAATCACCACATGATCCCGGCCAGTCTTGGCGGTGTCCACGGTGACGAAGGATTGATCGTCGAACTTCTTGGGATCGACCACCGACTGCCCGCCTGAGGCGCTGACGTTGGTGAAGATTTTGAAGTGCGTGCCCACGCGCACGTCGTAGCCGTAGCTGGAAACGCCGTAGGAGACCAGTCCGGGCCGCTTGACGTTTTCCTCAAACGGCTCGATGCCCACCAGTTCGCGGATTTGTGTGTCGCAAAGAACGCCCATGATCGCACTCCAGCCGTGCCGTTGCCTGATTTACCCCATGCGTGCCGGCCGTCCCGGTGTCGTCATGGCCCAAGCTTCTTGAACGACACCTTGATAAACGCTTGCGGTTTAGTCCCCACGCCCATCCTACCACTATATCTTGCGGTTGCAAGAGAAAACTAGACTAAATCTTGTGCCGCGAGGGGCCGATTTTTTCTAACTCGGCACGGGACGATGAGTTAAACCAGCAAAAATTATTTCGCGGTGAGTTTGACGTTATCGGCCCGTCCCGCCAAGCTGGACAGGTTATCCACCAAAGATGGCCGGCAACAGCTTCTGAGCGACCTCGGCGAGCCTTCAATTCCATATCGTTCATGGTCCCCCTCCCCCTTCTCCCCTCATTACCCTCGTATCTTCCCACGCAAGCCGTCTTGGGTGATGGCATCCGTGGGCTGGGTTGAAAATAGATGATTTCGCCGCTGGTGGGGGAGTTGGTAAGATCGAGTTCATGGCCCAACCCCCGGTTAAACCCCCGGCTCAACCCCCGGCTCAACCCCCGCTGCAACCTCCGCCAAAGTCACTGGATTGGAAGTTGGCGAAGATCCTGGCGGATCCGAACTGCGGGGAGTTCATTCTCGCCGACGCCAAGGATGCGGACATGGCTTTCGGGCTGGCCGGGCCGGGGCAAAGCCCGGAAATGCACGCCAAAGAAGGGGTTTTTCGCACCCTGGCGGAATATCGGGAGCTGATCCGCGCCAATGTCGCCCAAGGGCTGATCGACATCATGCTCATGAGCGGTTCGACCAGCGAGGTGCTAACCCTTGGCGAGCGGCTTTTTGACGCCAGCCACGTCACACCCGCCATTCGCGCCAATGACACGACCGACATTTGGTTGGCCCAAGGGGGCGAGTACCCTTCGCAGCCTTCGCAGCCGTTCCGTACGGCCACCATCGATCACGCCCTGTGCGGCAAGGTCGGCTGCCCGCCTGAAGTGTACGGCAACGCCGGCGACCGTCGTCGTGGCGCTGACTTGGGGCTTTATTCCGTCACGTTTAACAACGATGTGGACCGCGACCGCTTCGCCTTGGAGCAATACGCGGCCTTCCGTCTTGAAGCCGAGGCCAAGGGTTTTCGCCACTTTTTGGAAGTGTTCAACCCCAACGCCCCCAAGCGCCCGGTGGCGGATGTGGGGCGGTATTTGAGCGACATGATCATCCGCACACTGGCGGGAGTGGTGGGCAAGGGCCGGCCACTGTTCCTGAAAATCCCCTACCACGGCCCGGAAGCGATGGAGCAGCTTGCAGGCTATGACCGCTCGCTGATTGTGGGAATTCTTGGCGGCTCGGCGGGGACGACCTTCGACGCCTTCACCCAGCTTCACGATGCACGTCGACACGGGGCGCGGGTGGCGCTGTATGGCCGCATGATTAACCACAGCGAGAATCAACTGGCGTTCATCGAGCACCTGCGGGCGGTGGCGGACGACAAGCTCAAGCCGACCGAGGCGGTGCGTTCGTATCACGCGGCCTTGGCGAAACTAGGCATCGCGCCCTATCGCAGTTTGGAGGACGACCTCCAGCCCAGTAACCGGGACAGTGCCTACAGCGGCAAGACCCGCGTGGCGGTGGATGGCGCAAAGGTGGGGAAAGCCGCATCGCAGGCAGGCGCGGGTAAAGTTCAGGCAGGCGAGGAGGCGTTGCCCGATTTTTCGCGGATGACGCCGAGCGAGAAGATCGCGTGGAATCGGGCGCGGTGGGATCGGGTGATTGGGTGAGAAATAGTCTTGAGACTTGAGTCTTGAGTCTTGAGACTTCAAACTCGTAGACGGATTGTTCTGTGTGAGACTCGGATTCTGTCATAGCCGCGGCGTCCCCGCCGCGCGTCTTGGAAGTTAAAGTTGACTTACCGACGCGCAGCGGGGACGCTGCGGCTAAAAGTGGCGCGACTCAAGCGCTGTCTTCAATCTCAAGACTCAAGACTCAAGACTCAAGACTATTTTCTTCCCCCATGATGCAAGCAGCGCAAGTCATCGTCGCCGGGCACATTTGCCTGGACCTCATGCCGGTGTTCCCGGAATCAGCCGGGACTTTCGGTGCGTTGTAGCCGGGGAGTTTGGTGCATGTGGGCAAGGCGTTGCGTTCGACGGGCGGGGTGGTTTCCAACACCGGTTTGGCGTTGCATCGGCTGGGGGTTCCGGTGCGACTGATGGGCAAGGTGGGGGATGATCTTTTTGGCCATGAAATCCTGCGCATTTTGTGGGAGCATGGGCCGCAACTGTCGGAGGGGATGAAACTTGCTAGCGGGGAGGTGACGAGTTATTCGATTGTCATCAGTCCGCCGGGCGTGGATCGGATGTTTCTGCACTGCCCCGGCGCCAACGACACCTTCATGGCCAGTGACATCGACTGGCCCGCGATCGAGTCCCGTGGCGGTGTGTTGCGAGGGGCGAAAATCCTGCACTTCGGCTATCCGCCGATCATGAGGATGATGTATGTCGATGGCGGTGAACAACTGCGGGGCATCATGGCCCGCGCTCGACGGGCTGGGCTGGTGACTTCGCTGGACATGTGCGGCGTGGACCCG
>JBBRGB010000140.1:0-9316 GCA_038241095.1 Phycisphaerales bacterium | reverse complement strand
GGACCGCCTCGTGGTAGAGCGGCGTGACCGTCCGCTTGCCGGGATCCTGCATGACCACCCAGGCGATGCCCAACAGCGGCACCAGCCAGACCAGCACGCCCAGGGCCGTGTGCAGCCGTTGCAGGCCGCGACCGGGCGCATCGGGGTTTGTCTTTGGTGAGTGAATCATCTTTGTCTAGGCGATTCGAATTGCCCTTCGGCTCCGACGATGCGCCGTGGCATGACTCTACCGTAACAAGGCATGGTTATACTTGCCCGCAACACACGGAGAGAGCCTCATGCGCGCCATCGTCACCGGCCAGGTCGGCATGGACAAAAAAGAATATCTGCGCCAAGTGGTGCGGCTGGCGGGGGAACGGGGCGAGAACATCGACCTGCACAACGTCGGCGACATCATGTACGCCGAGGCTCCCGATGTCCGTCCCGGTCGTATACTCGACCTGCCCCTGTCGCGATTAAACGCCCTGCGCCGAGCCGCGTTTAAGGATGTCATCACCGACGCCGTCAACGCCCAAGCCAGCGACGAAAAACGCCACGTGCTGGTCAACACCCACGCCACTTTTCGCTGGCGGCACGGCCTGTTCGGCGCTTTTGACTTCGACCAGATCCGCAAATTTCAGCCCGACATGCTCATCTGCTTGGTGGACAACATCGAAGTCGTTCACCATCGCCTGCACCGCGACCACACCGTCGATGCCACGTTGAAAGATCTGATGGTCTGGCGCGAAGAAGAGATCATGGCCACGGAACTGCTGGCCAAGGCCTTGGAGCAACCCAACAACTTCGTGCTGCTGTCGCGCGGGCGGGGGATTGACACCATTGAGACCTGCTTCCGCCTCATCTGTCGGCCGGAGATGCGCAAGGTTTATCCATCCTTCCCCATGAGCCACGTGGTGGACATGCCCGAAGTGCTGGCGGAAATCGACGCGTTCCGCGCCGAGTTGGCCAAGCACTTCATCGCCTACGACCCTGGCGACGTGGATGAAAAACTGCTCCTGGAAAAGGCCATCGCCGCGGCACGCGAGGGCCAGGATTACATCGAAGCGGGGATGGCCGGCAAGGTGTTCCGCGTGCGGGTCAAGGAAGTGCTCGACATCGCCGGTGACATCGACGGGCAGATTTACGCCCGCGACTTCAAGCTCATCGACCAGGCCGACATGATCGTTTCCTTGGTGCCCGAACTGCCCGGCGGCGTGCCCGGCCTGTCAAGCGGGGTCGAACGCGAACTGCAACACGCTTTTGAGCATGGCAAGGAAGTTTACGTGGTCTGGAAACCGCGGCGAACGCCCAGTCCCTTCATCACTGAAACCGCCACCAAGGTTTTCAAGAGCACCGCCGAGGCCTTGGCGTACTTCGAGGAAAAGGGGATGCTCTATCAGACGAATCTGTTTGGACATTGAGGAAGGCTTGAGGCTTGAGGCTTGAGGAAAAAGACAAAGACACGAAATCCTGATTCTGTCATAGCCGCGGCGTCCCCGCCCTCGCGTCTTATCGAACTGTCACGGACTCCCTCACAACGGCTCCTGTCGCGGCATCCCCGGCGCTCTTGGAAACTCCCGCGGAGTCGCATGATCCTTGCTCACACTCACAATCAGCGCCTCGGCGACAGGGCCTTGAACACCGGCGGGATAGGCTTCGATCACCTGCAATTCGCCCGCGCCCAGAATCGCCAAGGCATCACCGGCCACCTCCAACTCCCGCTCCACACTCGGCCCTTTCATCGCCAACAATCGCCCTCCCACCCGCGCCAAGGGCAGCGTGTATTCCAGCAACTCCGCCATCGGCCCCACCGCGCGGCAAACCACCACCTCATACTTCTCCCGGTGCCTGATGTCACGCCCCGCCGACTCGGCCCGCAGGTTCAACACCGTTGCGTTGGCTAGGGGCAACTCGGCGACGCAGCGCTCCAAAAATCGCGCCTTTTTGCCCGTCGCCTCCAGTAGTGTCAGCGAAAGATCGGGCCGGGCAATGGCGATTGGGATGCCCGGCAGGCCGCCCCCCGAACCCACGTCAATCACCCGCGATTGGGCCTCGACATCCGCCAAGCCCGGCAGCAGCGTCAGACTGTCGATGATGTGCCGTCGCCAGGCCGCGTCGGGGTCCTTGATGGCGGTGAGGTTGAATTGCTTGTTGGTTTCCAGAAGCAGGTCGAGATAACGGGCAAGCAGTTCGAGTTGCGCGGCCGAAAGCGTGACATCGATTGCCGCGAGTTCATCGGCGACAAAAGCGGGGACGGGCGGAACAGGGGAACCGGGGGCAGTGGACATGACGCGATGATATCGCACAACGCGGAATCGTCGGAGCCGCGAGGGGCAGGCCCACGACGGAAGGACAGGACCAGGGCAGTAGAAAACGCACCCAGCGAGCCGCGACCGTGAGGGAGCGGTTTCCTTGGCAGTTTGGCCGGCGTGATCGTCCACTCCCTCTTGAAACTCCCGCTTACTTCGTGCGCGGCTCTTCGTTTGGCAATTTGGCATCCGTTTGACGCGTGACACCCCGCCATCAATGCGGGTTCTCATAACGGTGATTAGACTATTGTTTGTCATGCCTTGGACGCTTTACGCCTACATCACCAAAGAAACCCTGAAACTGCTGGGCATGGCCGCGGCGGTGCTGGTGGTGCTCATCAGCGTGGCGGCTGCCATCAAGCCGCTCTCCGAAGGGCTGCTCGACCCGCCCTCGCTCATCAAGTTTGTCATCTACACCTCGCCGACGATGCTGCAATTCGCCCTGCCCTTCGCCGCGGCCTTCGCCAGCACGCTCTTTTTTTCACGCATGGTGGCCGACAACGAAATGACCGCCTGCTCCGCCAGCGGCATGAGTTACGCCCTGGTGCTGGTGCCCATCGCCACCCTGGGGCTGGTGCTGATGCTGGGGTTGTATGTGCTGTCGAACTCGATCGTGCCCCGCTTTAATCAAGCCGCGGCGTCGATGGTGGAAAGCGATGTGATTCGGCTGATGGTGGCGGACTTGAATAAGGGCCACGCCCGCAAGATGGGCAACATGGTCGTTTACGCCGATGACGCCAAGGAGCGTTTGCCCACGCCCGAAGAGCGGGTCGAGTCGTTGCGGCGAGGATCGCGCTACGAGCCGTACCGCGTCATCATGCTGCGTCGGGTGGCGGTGAGCGTGCTGGGCAACGATGGCGAAAAGACGGACGTGATCCGCAAGGAAGGGGCCGCCCAAGCCGCCAACATTTTTCTCTACCGCGATGGCTTGAGCACGCTGGCGTCGTTCTATCTGCAGGACCCGGTTTATTTCGATCCCATCACGGGCGATCTTGGGCGGGGTTCGGATTTGACCTATGTGCATCGCTTGGAGAGTCCGCTGTCGGATCAACCGCAGTTTTTGAGTGGCGCGGCCTTGAAGGAGTTGGCGGCCGACCCGGAGCGTTTTGACCGCATTTATCGCTTGAAAAACGATCTGGCGCAGGCCATGGCGCGGCAACGGCTGCTGAATCTGATCCGCCAGGGTGTCGCGCGTGACGGCCCGCTTGCGCTGCTGGGGCCGGGCGGTGAGCTTTACGAGTTCAACGATGCCGCGGCGATGACCAATGACCAGGCGGCGACACCCGAGGGCATTGCCTCCAACGAACTTTGGCTGCGTGGGCGCGGCGACGGGCCGGTGACTTTGCTGGCTTACCGTGAGGTGGAAGGGCGGCGGCGATTGGAACGGCGCTTCGAGGCCAAGCAAGTCCGCATCACGGCCCGGCAGGAAAGCTTCGACACCGAGCCGCAGGCCATCGTGGAACTCCGCCAGGTGACGGTCTTCGCCGGCTCACGCGCCAATGCCGCCAGCACCCAGCACGATCGCCACACCTTGGCACCGCTGCACTGGCCCACGCGACTCGTCGATGACCTGCGGCAAGCCTCCACCCAGACGCTCATCAACGCTTCCGAAGATGCGACGAGCACCTCGGCGGTGGTGCAGAGCGGCGTCAAACTCAAGGACGCCATCAATCGCTTGGTGCGGCAGATCATCGCCCAGATGCACCAACGCGCCAATGCCGCCCTCACCGCCCTCCTGGTGCTGATCCTGGGCGCGGTGCTGTCGATGACCCTTCGCGGCAAGCCGGCGCTGGTGGTCTATTTCTGGACGTTCATGGCAACCCTGCTGACGGTCATGCTGGCGATGGCCGGCGACACCGTTTGTCGCAACCCCCAGTTCCCCCTGGCGGCGGGAGTCACACTGATATGGCTGGGCAACGTCCTCTTGGCGGGCCTGCTGGCGGTGACCTTCGTGCGTCTGCGAAGAACGTGAGGCGGGCCGATTTACACAGATGAACACGGATAAAACCACAACGGAATCAGACGCCAAGCCCACGGATGCCGCGTGCTTTGACGCGGCTTCCATGGGATCGCCCACGGAAGCAATTATTCCATCTGTGTTCCTCCGTGCTCATCCGCGTTCATCCGTGTTTACCATCCCTTTTTCCCACCCGTTATGAAAACCCTCGACCGTTACATCATCCGCGGCTTCCTCCTGAACTTCGCCATCTTGGCGACGGTCATCATGTCGCTCTTCGTGCTGGTGGACGTGATTGTCGATGTCGATGAGTTCACCCAGGCCGCCGACGCCCGCCAAGCCATCTTCGGCAACTGGTTCCTGGCACTGCTCTATTCCATCTTCGACTTCTACTACCCGCAGATGCTGCTGCTTTACGTCTTCTTCTCCGGCGTGCTGCTCGTGGGCGCGATGGGCTTCACCTTTTCGGCACTGTCGCGGCACCGGGAAATCCTGGCGATGGTGACGGGGGGCTGGAGCATGTACCGCATCGCCGCTCCGGTGCTGGTCGTCGGTGCCTTGCTCAACGCCGCGGCTGTGCCCGTGCAGGAGTTTCTCATTCCCCCCTTGGCCAACAAGCTGGCGCGGGGCAAGTCGCAGGTGCGACTCGACACGGTGGAAACCTTCGCCGTGCAATACGCACGCGATGGCCGGGGCAACCTCTTCAGCGCCCGCATGTTCAACCCCGAAAGCATGGCCTTGGACGGCGTGACGATCCTGCAACGAGATGCCGATGGCCACATTCTTCGCCGCGTCACCGCCGAGCGCGCCCTGTGGGGCGCGCGTGAAAGCCGCGAAGGTTGGTGGCTGCAAAACGGGCGTTTTCGCGCTTATGAAACCGACGATCAGGGGCTTTCGACCGCTGCGGCCCGCACCGATCAACCCGTGGAGTTTTTCGCCTCCGACCTTGGCCCCCAAGTCCTGCTGGCGCGGCGAGCGACGATCTACCCGCGCCTGTTGGGCATGGGCGAACTCATGACCATGGCCGCCAACAAGAGCGCCGACACCGACACCATTCGCCGGCTCATGCACGGGCGATTTTCCATGGTCGTCCTCAGTGTGCTGCTCTTGGTGATGACCTTGCCATTTTATTTGAACCGCGAGCCGGTGAACCTCATGCTCCAAGGGGTCAAGGCGGCGGTGCTGGCGCTGGCGGCTTGGTCGATAAGCCTCGTGGTCATGCAGGTAGGCGTCGGTCTCAACCCCGTCTTCTCCGCCTGGCTGCCGGTGGCGCTGTTCCTGCCCTTGGCGGCGTGGATGGTCGGCGGACTCAAGACGTGAACGCGGCTTCCACACGTTATCGTCGGTGCCACACGGCACCACGCCACGGGTTTTCACGCAGCGGCTTGCCTCTTGATTTTTTCACCCGTCGACCGATGCCATGAAGTGCAAGACCTCATTGAGCCGCCCCCTGATTTGGTCGGGACCGGACGCTTGATCAGGTCTTCATTTTCTTTCGTCCACAAGGGTCACCGTCGGGCCGCTGGGCCGCTTGTTCTCCGCCGACGGCGGCGCTTCCAACGCGCTGGGCGCAGCACCCGCGCCCGAGACGCCCTCCGGGGCCTTGGCGCTCATGCCCGCCGTCAGAGCGAAGCGCAGGGCGTCCTCGGCACTCATGTCGATCAGGTCCACCCAAGCTTTGGGCACCATGACCGTGAACCCGCCGATCTGATAGCTCATGGGAACGTACACCGCCACGGTGTCACTGGCGGCCATGCCGGCGGGCACATCGGAAAAGTCGCTGCGGGTGAGAAAGCCCAGCAGCCGCGTTTCGCCACCATTTGGCCCGGAGCTTGGAAGTCGCACCACCACCACCCGCCCGGCTTTTTTGGTGCCCGACTGCACCAGGAACGACTGCAAATCCTTCATCGATCCATAGACGCTCTTGACCAGCGGCACGCGATCCAGCAAACGTTCCATCTCCCGGTAAAGCTGTCGCACCACAAAGCTGTCGATGAGCAGGCCGACGATGAAGACCAGGATGATCAAGAGCAGCAGGCCCAAGCCGGGGAAGTAAACGCCCGTCCATTCCAGCATGGTGGCGAGCATGTGCTCGACCTGCACCGTCAGCCAGATGACCAGCAGCACGGTGACCAAGAGTGGCAGCAGGGTGACCAGCCCGCGGACGAAGATGCGGGAGATGGTGTGTTTGACGGGATTGATATTGAGCGGGTTTGGCATGGCCCCATAGCTTAGGCCAACGGTGGGGTGGCGCGGCAAGGTGAAAAAAAGCGCGACTCGGATACAGAAGTTCCGAGCCGCGCTCGATCAGGGTTTGGAGGATGGGGGGGGTGGGGTTTGTGGTCAGGGCGTTGGTTTTTTTCTTTTTTCAGGGAGCGCTAAACCGCAAGCGTGGTTTTGGCAACCGCGGGGTGGAATTGTTACTTGGCCAAAGCGACTTGGGGGGTGGTGGCGGCGGGCGGCGGGGCCGGGACGCTGGGGATGGTCTGGCTCGGCTCACGCGCGGGCACACCGGCGGGCTTGGGGATGATCATCACGGGTTGATCGTCGAGCTTCTGTTCCTGGGCTTCGGGTTGGCCGTAGATGATGCGGGCCGCGCCGTTCGTGGCCACGTTTGACGCACCGGCCACACCGAGGCGTTTGGCCAGCCGCTGAGCTTTGGGAATGAAGTGGTTGCGATCCAGCACGCCCACGGGATGCTGATGCTCGTAATCCTCATCGGGGTCGAGATAGACCGTGGTGTTGTTGACCTTGACCTCGATCAAGTGCGGATGCACGGGCTGATCCGCCAGCGCGGGTGAAACCGTCGCTGAGGGCACCGTCACCTGTCGCACCACGATGCGGACGCTCTGCGGCCCGGCGGGATCGACTTGCACTTCCGCAACACGGCCACCTTTGATGATCCGCACGTCAGTCAACTCGGCCTGGGTCGCCCCAGCCAGTCCACCCGCCACGGCCACGGCACAACACAGCCTGATCGTTTGCCTGCTCATGATGTTTCTCCGTCAAACTTGGGACAGCGAATCCGAAAAAGGGGACATCCACAATTTCCACTTCGTCTTCGTTCGAATCACCTCAGCGCCAAGGAAATTGTGGATGTCCCCTTTTTCTCCACCCTCCGGGCGGCAGGGATACAAAGGCAAGCCTGATGCCACCACGCCACATTCGTGGTCGGCATCGCGGCAAACACCTTGTTTGACTGATCTTAGCGCGGTCTCGCGCCTCGCCACAGGAAAATGAAGAAAGCGGGCGGATGTTGCGTGAAAACCACAATCCCGTGGCGGGCGGGCCACAACGAGCAACGGTTCACGCCACGGCCAAGGGTTCGACGAACTTCACCGCCGGCTCGCCGCGTTTTAACCGTTCGATGCCTGTGAGCATGTACTGGCGGAACTCGTCGGCCTCGGTCATCACCCGCACATCGTGCTTTAACCGTGGCCAGGGTTGTAACGCGGCGGAGTACCAGCTCATGCGCTGGTTGATCATGCGCACGGCATGGGTCTCATCGCGCAAGCGCAACAGATGCTCGAAGTGCCCCAGCACGATCCGCGCCCGTTGCGCCTGGGTCAGCGGCGGGGGCAGCTTACCGGTGCGAAGCAGGCTGGCGGTCTCGCGGAAGATCCACGGCTGGCCCAGCGCACCTCGGCCGATCATCACGCCGTCGCAACCCGTGGCGTCGATCATCGCTTTGGCGTGGGCCGGCTCGGTGATGTCGCCGTTGCCGATGACCGGCACGTTGGGGTGACGCTGCTTGACGCTCTTGACGACGGCCGCGATGCCTTCGAGGCGGACGTTGCCGGTGAACATCTGCTCGGTCGTGCGGCCATGCACGGTGATGGCGGCGATGCCCACATCCGCCAAGGCTGCGGGCAGCGTGTCGGTGATGAGGCAGGTGTCATCCCAGCCCAGGCGTATCTTGGCGGTGACGGGGATTTTGACGGCCTTGACCACCCGCGCCGCCAAGGCCACGGTGGCGGGGGGGTTGCACAAGAGGAGGGAGCCGCCGTTGTTTTTGGCGACCTTGTCCACCGGGCAGCCCATGTTGATGTCGATGGTGGCGGCCCCGTTGGCCTCGCTCCACTGGGCCGCGGCCGCCAAGACGTCGGCGTGCTTGCCGTAGAGCTGCATCCCCACAGGCCGATCCGCCTTACCTGTCGCCGCCAACCACATGGTCTTGTTGGACTGGTTGAGAATGGCGTAGGAGCAGAGCAATTCGGTGAACGCCAGACCCAGGGCCTTGGGCTGGTCGTAGCCGGGGATGCCGCGCACCGTGAGGCGAAACGCCAAATCGGTGTACCCCGCCAAGGGGGCCAGGAGGACATTGGAAGCAAGTTGCACCGATCCGATCCGCATGGTGAGATTGTATCCTGTCGCCTTGTCTGAGCCGCGGCGCCTTGTCTGAGCCGCGGTGCGTAAGCACCCGGTCTGCCGCGGTGCCTTGTCTGAGCCGCGGTGCGTAAGCACCCGGTCGATGGTGCAAGGACGCAATCGCGCACGGTGACGTTGGCCCGGGGGCTTACGCCCCTCGGCTCCGACAAGTTAACAAGAGAAGCACCATCGCCGCCCATCGCCGCAAACTTGCCGACATCTTCCTCAACCGTCGCATGGCGGCGTTGCTGGGGTTGGGCTTCGCCTCCGGCCTGCCCTCGGCTTACAAACTGCTTGGCTCATCGCTGCAAGCCTGGCTGGGGGGGTTGAAGTACGACGTGACGACGCTGGGGTTGATCACGCTGGTCAGCCTGCCCTTCGCGTTTAACTTCGTCTGGGCACCCTTGCTGGATCGCTACGTCCCGCCGCTGTTGGGCCGACGCCGGGGTTGGCTGCTGATCATTCAGTTGGCGCTGGTGGTTGGCATCGCCACGATGGGCCTCTTGGGGCCGACCGCGCCGGGGCAGTCGCTGCAACCCTTGGCCATCGCGGCCTTGGTCGTGGCGTTCCTGGCGGCAACGCAGGACGTGGTGGCCGACGCCTACCGCACCGATGTGCTGCCCGATGAAGAGCTTGGCGCGGGGGCGGCCGTGTTCGTCAACGGCTACCGCATCGCCATGCTGGCCGCGGGGGGCGGGGCGCT
>JBBRGB010000139.1:0-9502 GCA_038241095.1 Phycisphaerales bacterium | reverse complement strand
GGCGGGGGGTCTATCATGGGTTTATTCGGGTTTTTATTCGGGGGCTAAAGCGGGGGGGGGGGGCTAATCGGGGGGGGGGGGCTGAAAAGATCAATCCCCAGGATCGTCTCGTACCCACGGCGACGGGCACGCTGCCGGAGTTGGCTCCCTCGCCGCGGGGTTTGACCTTGGCCTTAGGCCAGCGGATTCAGGCGCGGCTGGAACCGGAGCGGGCCGAGAACGTGGTGTCGCAAGACGCGCGACTGGCGCGGCTGGAGGCGGCGATGTTCAGCCCCTTGGGCCAACGTCAGGCCAAACCGGGCGATGATGTCTATCTCGATTTGCTGCGCAATGTGAAGCAGAATCTCCAAGCCGCGCGTGGCGAGAAGCCAGCGAGCGGATTGCCCGGCAATGCCCTTGTGCCCCGCCCGGAAGTCAAACCGGGGACGGCCCCCGAAGCGACGCTCAAACCCCCGACGAGCAAGGAACTCGCCGAGGCCGAGGCCTTGCGTGACGCTGCGGCCCGTGCGGCCCGTGGTCTGCGTGCCCCGGATCAACGCAAGCCGTGGGAAGCCAAACCCACGCCTTCGGATGATGGCACGGGCAAGCCCCAGGGAAACGGCTCAACCCCCGACGCAACGGGCACCCCCGGATCCCCCGACGAAGCGTCCACGCTCGACCCGGCCATGCGCGAGTTGGTGAGCGCCTTGCGCAAAGACCCGCAAGTGCTGGCGACCTTGGCGGGGCAGCGGGACAGCTTGGTCAACCGTGTGCTGCGCGATGCCGAGAGCGATCTGGCAGCTGGCCGGTACTTTGACGCCGAGAACAAGTACCGCCACGTGCTGGCGCTGTCACCGGATTACCCGCCCGCCAAGTTGGGGCTGGTTCATGCCCAGATGGGCGCGGGCATGGTGCGATCCGCGGCGGCCAACCTGCGGCAACTGTTTGAAGACCACCCCGAAATGATCGCCGTGCGCTACGATGCCAAACTGCTGCCCAACGCCCAGCGCACCACGTGGATGCGCGACCAGCTCATGCAGCGCATCGAAGGTGCCGACAAGATGACCGATGCGGCGTTGCTTCTGGCGTACTTGGGCTACCAGTTCAACACACAGGAACTGGTGAAATACGGCCTGGATGTCAGCGTGGCCCGCGCCCCGCAAGACCCACTCACCCCCGTGCTGCGGAAGCTGTGGATGGCGGAGAAAGAATCCTCGCAACCGCCACAGCCGCAACCCTCCACGCCAGCGGACGAAAAATAGTGCCTCGGTGGTCTTGGCATTGCCGCGAAATGACGCCGCCCAACACTCTCCGCTCTCCGCTTTCCGCTTTCCGACCTCCGCTTTTCCCTTAAACCGAGATTGCTTTCGTGACGCCCAGTGAAGCGCCTTTGGATAATGTGTTGCCAGCCTCTTCCACCGACGATCCCGTTGTCGTGGAAGATGATGAATTGGCGTCGGTCGTGCCCCCGGTTCCCCCCGTGCCCCCGGTTCCCCCGGTTCCAGCGGCGCGGCTGTCGCTGACGGACTTCGTCGATGTGCGAACCTTGCAGGAGTTACAGGACAGCTTCACGGCCCTGACGCGGTTCACCACCACCATCCACGATGCCGACGGCCGGGCGGTGACCTCGCCGACG
Source organism: Phycisphaerales bacterium (assembly GCA_038241095.1). Taxonomy (GTDB): domain Bacteria; phylum Planctomycetota; class Phycisphaerae; order Phycisphaerales; family Phycisphaeraceae; genus JBBDMX01. The sequence continues at coordinate 7,887 of JBBRGB010000139.1, read as the reverse complement.
GATGCCACGGCCCGTGATGAAAGCGACCGTGTGCTGGATTGGCTCATGGCCGACGAGGTCAGCCGGGCGGATCAGGGACCGCTGACGGCGCCGATCATCGTCGAGGGCCGCAAGCTGGGTTCGATCACGCTGCACACCGATTCGCCGGAACCTTCGGCCAAGCGGGGTGACGACAAAACCGCTCCCGACAGCGCCGCCGCGTCCTTGGCCGCCGCCAACCGTCCCGCTGCGGTGCAATTCCTCTATCTGATGGCCAACTCCATCGCCCGGCTCTGCTATCAGGAGTATCAGCTCCGCCAGCGGATCGACGAGTTGACCACGCTCTACCGCTTCAGCACCGAACTGTCGCAACAGCGCGATTTGCAACACCTGCTGGACAACGCGGCCCGGTTGCTGGCGCAGGCCATGAACGTCAAGGCCGCGGGCATTCGCCTCTTGGACGATGACAAGATGGAGGCCATCACCCGCGCGGTGTTCAACCTTTCGGAGGATTATCTTTCCAAGGGGCCGATCCTGTTGGAGATGAGTTCGATTTTTCGGGAGGCGATTGAGGACGGCATCGCCTACGTGCCGGACATGCGTGATGATCCGCGGGTGATTTATCCGGAGGACGCCCAGCGTGAGGGCTTGGCGTCGATGCTTTGCGCCGGGGTGATTTATCAGTCCGAGCCGATTGGCGTGGTGCAGCTTTTCACCGCCGAGCCACGGCAATTCTCACGCTACGAAACCGACCTGTTGGGGGCCATGGCGCACCTGCTGGCGGCGGCGATCAACAATGCCCGGATGGCGACCAAGCGGATGGAAAACATCCGCGTCGAACGTCAACTCAACATGGCGCGCGATGTGCAAAGCCGCATGTTGCCTCAGAGCTTGCCCAGCGTGCCGGGCTTTGAAATCGCCGCCCGCTACGTGCCCTCCTTTGAGGTCGGCGGGGACTTTTACGACTTCATCGACCTGCCGGGCAACTTGGGCTTGGCGGTGGCGGATGTGTCGGGCAAGGGGCTGGCGGCGAGTCTGCTCATGGCGGCGGTGCGTTCGAGTCTGCGGGCCTATGCCCAAGACCTTTACGACATTGATCAGATCGTTAGCCGGGTCAACGTGGCGCTTTCGCGCGACACCTTGGAAAGTGAGTTCACCACGCTGTTTTATGGCGTGCTGGACCCCGTCACCCGCCGCATGACCTACTGCAACGCGGGCCACGAGCCGCCGCTGTTGCTGCGTCGCGGGCGCATTATTCGCTTGGAGGCCGGGGGCATGGTCGTGGGCGTTGATCCCAAACAAACTTACGAGCGTGGCATCCTGACCTTCGAGCCGGGCGACACGCTGTTGCTCTACACCGATGGCCTGATGGACGCCTTGAACTTCGAGGGCGAACGCTTCGGCCGGGATCGCGTCATCAAGGCCCTGCGCGACGCCAGCGACCGTACCGCCCACGATGCGGTCAACCACATCCTCTGGGAAATGCGCCGCTTCGCGGGGCTTAATCCGCGGATGGACGATACGACGCTGGTGGTCGTGCGCTGCATGTGAAGGGCGGGGGAAGATGACAAGGTGAGGGGGTGAGGGGGTGACAAGGTGAGGGGGTGACAAATCTTTTTTAGCCGCAACGTCCCCGTTGCGCGTCCGGGGGTGCGGGAGTTGTCAACGTGACACAGGCTCTTCTTATCTTCACTGTCTGATCGACCGATAGGGATGACATCCACCGCCATCGGTTAACGAAGCCGGGAGGGAGTCGCACGCCCGCCCATGCGTTTGCTGGTTGACACACTTATCGCGTTGATGCTCGTCGGCATTCTTGTCGGCGTGCTGTTGTATCACCGCCAGCGCACCGCCGAGCTGCGTGACATCGCCTTGGTGCATCAGTCCCTGGCGATGTTGCACGAGCAGGCGATTTACCATGGCGCGCTGCAACCGCTCAATGATCCACAAGATGGCGGGCAGGCGGCGCAGGGGGAAAACCCTATGCCCGCGACGATTTCCCTGGCGTGGTTCGGACTCAGCATTCCCGTCAATCCCCTGGCACCGGTGCTGTCGGGCGATCAGCCTTGGCTGGACTTGGCACCGCCCGGCGACAGTGGCGACCACCCGCCCGACCCCGTCATCACCCGACCCACCCAAGCCGCCTTCTGGTACAACCCGGCCAGGGGCATCTTCCGCGCCCGCATCGGCCCGCAATTTTCCAACACCCAGGCCCTGACGCTCTACAACCGCCTCAACCAGACCGCCTTGCAAACCTTGCCGACGGGCAACGATTCCCAACGCAAGCCCGTGCCCCTCATCCCGCCCCGCCGCGTGAGATCAAGCGAGGGTTCCGCCATCGAAGTCAGTGGCCAGGGTTCGCAACGGTCTTCCGCGGATGGATCGTCCGTGGAGGAAGCCGCCCCCACTGAGGCTGTCGCCCGTCCTTCGCTCCTGACGCCGTAGGTACCACCCGGTTGGTCGTTGGGCACAATCACAATTCAACAAATGGCCGCGGTTCCACGATGGAGCCTAAACTTTCGCGTCCCCACAACGCAGAGAACTTACAAAGGAGCCGCGCGTGAGCAAGCCTTGGATCATCGTGATGGTGCTGGCCTTTTTCGGTGGATGGTTGATGTTGCGCCACATCGCAACGGCACAAGAAACATCCCCGCCCGCGGACAAAGAGGCGCCAGCGGCCAAAGAAGCCCCCGCTTCCTCCGCCTCCGCCGACGACAAAGACAAGCAAGAGGAGTCAGCCGTGGACACTGAAAAAGCCGACCAACCCGCCCCCCCGGAAGCCCCGGCAGCCCTGAACTTCACCGTCAAGACCAACACCGGCCAAGAGGTGAAGCTTCACGAAAAGTATCAGGGCCAGGTGGTGCTGGTGGTCAACGTCGCCAGCAAGTGCGGCTACACCAAGCAGTACGCCGACTTGCAGGCGGTGCATGAAAAGTACGCGGATCGGGGCTTGGCGATCCTGGCGTTTCCCTGCAACCAGTTCGGCAAGCAGGAGCCGGGCAGCAATGAAGACATCCGCCAATTCTGCACCGCCAAGTTCGGCGTCACCTTCGATCTCTTTGACAAGATCGATGTCAACGGCGAGAACGCTTCACCGCTCTATGCCTACCTCACCAGCGAAAAGACCGGCCTTTCCGACACCGGCAAGATCAGTTGGAACTTTGAAAAGTTCCTCATTGATCGGCAAGGCAAAGTGATCGCCCGCTTCCGCTCCAAGGTCAACCCCTCTTCTCCCGCGATGACCGAAGCCATCGAAGCGGCGTTGGGGCCACCGGCGGAAAAGAAGGATGAGCAACCGGATCAAGGTGCGCCATGAATCACAGAAAATCGCCACGCTGGAAACTGACCGTCGCGGTGACGCTGCTGTTACTGAGTGTCATTTTTCTAACCGCCCGCGCCACGCAATGGGTGCAACGCGCCAACGCCGAATCGGAGAATCACGAGATGTCCACTGTCGAAAAGCCTGGCGACGCTCCGCAAGCCAGCGACACCGTGAAGGTGAAGGTTTTCAACAAGGAAGGCCGACTCATCGGGCCGGTGGACTCGACCAAAGTGGTCAAGACCGATGCCCAATGGAAGGCGCAACTCAGCGAGGAGCAATACCGCATCCTCCGCCAAGAAAACACGGAAAGCGCGTTCTGCGGCATCCTGCTGGACAACAAGGAGAAGGGCGTGTATGCCTGCGTCGGTTGCGGCCTGCCCCTGTTTTCCAGCGACGCCAAGTTCATCTCCGGCACGGGTTGGCCGAGCTTTTACGCGCCCCTCGCCGAGGAAAACATCACCGAGAAGATCGACAGTGCTTTCGGCATGGTGCGCACGGAAATCCTCTGCGCCCGCTGTGGGGGCCACCTGGGGCATGTGTTTGACGACGGCCCCAAACCGACGGGTCGGCGATATTGCTTAAACGGCACGGTGCTCAACTTCACCCTCAGCGAAAAGGTGGCGCAGTTGGCAGATGCCGCGGCCGACGAGCCGGAGTTGAAAACGGCGGTGCTGGCGGGGGGTTGCTTTTGGTGTACCGAGGCGGTGTTTGAAAAACTCAACGGCGTGGTCGATGTGGTCAGCGGTTACGCCGGCGGCACCAAAGAGACCGCCGACTACCAAACCGTCAGCACCGGCAAAACCGATCACGCCGAGGTCATCCGCATCACCTATGACCCGGCGAAGGTCAGCTACGACGAATTGCTCAAGATTTTCTTCACCGTGGCGCACGATCCGACGACGTTGAATCGGCAGGGTGGCGATGTGGGCCGACAATATCGCTCGGCGGTGTTTTATGCGGATGAAAAGGAGAAACAAGCCGCCGCGTCCATGATCGAAAAACTGCTGGCCGACGGGGAGATCAAGGGCAAGATCGTCACCACGCTCGAACCGTTCGACGCCTTTTACCTCGCTGAGAAATACCATCAGGATTACGCCCGCCAGAACCCGACGAACTCCTACATCAACAGCGTCGCCAAGCCCAAAGTTGAGAAGCTGGAAAAGCTTTACGCGGAGAAGTTGAAGGGCGAGTGAGGACGCGAGGTTTCAATCATGCGTAAGACGCGCAGCGGGGACGCTGCGGCTGAAAGTCAGAGTTCCGACTCATAGCCGCAGCGTCCCCGCTGCGCGTCCTGTAGTGACACCCCGACTTGTAGATTTTAATACGCCCCGCGTCCCGTGACGACTTCCACAACGGTGCGGCTCAGGATGTAGAGGTCCAGCCAGATCGACCAGTTGCGCACGTAGTGAATGTCCAAGCGTACGCGGTCGGCATAGGGCAGATTGTTGCGGCCCGAGACCTGCCACAGGCCCGTGATGCCGGGGCGGACATGGGTGTAAAGCCCGAAGTTGCGGCCGTAGCGAACCACCTCTTCTTCAATGACCGGGCGCGGGCCAACGATGCTCATCTGCCCGCGGAGCACGTTCCAGAACTGTGGCAACTCATCGAGACTGGTGCGTCGCAGGAACCGCCCCAGGCGGGTGATGCGCGGGTCGTGGCGAAGCTTGTGGTCGCGTGCCCATTGTCGCGCGGCTTCGGGATCGTTGGCCAGCGTCTCGGCCAGCACCTCCGAAGCGTTGGCCACCATGGTGCGGAACTTCCAGCACTTAAAGAACTTGCCACCCCGCCCGATGCGTTGGTGGCCGATGAACAGCGGCCCAGGCGAGTCGAGTTTGATGAGCAGCGCCAAGATCAGCGTCGCCAGCGCCGCCAGCGGGGTGAAGGGCAGCATCAGCACGATGTCCAGCCCGCGCTTGATCGCACGTTGCACGGGGTCGAGCAGCCGATGCTGGATGTGCAGCCCCAGGATGCCGCCCAAGTCCTGCGCCCCGACGCCGATGCTCGTCAGGCCCGCGAGGTTGGGGATGATGATGAGGTGGCCGATGTGCTGCTGCTCTTGGAGCATCAGTTCATCGAGCCGCTCACGGTGGATTTCCCCGACGTTGACCAGCAGCCTCACCCGCGGGTAGCGGCGGACGATTTCCACGGCCCGGTCGGTCGTTCCCAGCACCGGCACCCCCTTAAAACCGTGGCCCCGCCAAGGCCGGTCATCGAGAATGCCCACCGGTTTGAGGCCCATTTCCGGGTTGAGCAGAATCATTCGCACCAAACGGCGACCGTTGCGACCACAGCCCAAGAGCAGCACCGGGGCGCCCCACCAACTCCGCCGGGACAGGCTCACGCGGGTCAGCGCCCGGCCCAGCAGCACCAGCAAAATCGACGTCGGCAATGCAAGCAAAAAGATCGAACGCGAGTAGATTTCACCGCCACGGGTCAGGAAGGTCACCGTCGCCAGGCCAAAGTACAGGGCGGTGGTCAGCAGGGTGACGCGGCGCATTTCCTCGGCTGGACTGACGGGCACGGCATAGAGCCGCGACAGGTAATAGACGACCACAAACAACCCCAGCACGGGCCAGAATCGCCAGTACATGGCCGGGTCGTAGTCGCCGCCCGATAGGTAACGAATCCACACCGTCAGGCCGGTCGCCAGCGCCAAGGCCAGCAGGTCCACGAGCATGAGCGTGGCCATGCTCAGGCAGGGGCGTGCCCGCAATCCTTTGAGCGCCGCCTTGCACGCTTGGGCGGAAACATCGCAAGTGTGGACGGCCGACGGGGTGGCGACGGCGTCGGCGGCGTGAGGATGATGAACTTGCAACAGCGACACGACAAACCCCCAAACATGGCCTTGAACCCTCACGCCATTCTAACGCACCATTTCAATGGATGAACAACATCATGCGACAGAGGCTTTGGTAAAGACGGTATGAAATTGCGACTCGCCTATAATGCGGGCGTGCATTGGAACTATTCCAATATGTTATCCGCTTTATTGTTGACCGCCTGCGGGCTGGGGTGGGTCGGCAATGTTGCCCCAACGTCGGCGTGGGCTGGTGAAACCTCGCACGTCGAAGTGCGGCTCATCAGCGATGTCGCCGCCGTCACCCCGGGCACACCCTTTCACCTCGGCCTGCTCTACACCATCGAACCGGGCTGGCATATTTACTGGATCAACCCCGGCGACGCGGGCATGGCCACCGAGGCCACGTTGAAAGGGCCGGTGGGTTTCACAATCACCGGCCCGCACTGGCCCACGCCGCATCGCTTCGACGACCCCGGTGGAATCGTCGCCAACGGTTATGTCAAGCAGGTGCTGCTCTGGTGGACTGTGACGCCTGCGGACGATTGGAAGCCATCGCTGACGGGTGAGTCCGGGGGTGAGTCCGGGGATGAGTCCGGGGGTGAGTCCGGGGGCGAAAAGGCCTTGACCTTCACCGCCGCAACGAATTGGTTGGCGTGCCGGGAGGCTTGCGTGCTGGGCAAAGCGCAAGTGTCGTTGACGCTGCCGACCGGCCCAACGGAACCATCCTCAGACGCGGTGATTTTTGGCGAGGCGCGGGCCGCGACACCCGTGGAAGCGGATGCCACTGACTCGTTGGCCACCGTCACCACCCAAACAGTCGGGAACGTGATCCACGTGAGCGTGGCGTGGAAACTGGCGGTCAAGGACATCGAAGTGTTCACCGGCAATGGCGCGGACGTGGCCGTCGATGATCTGACCGTCGAAACGAAAACTGAGGGCGCGTTGTCCAACACCATCGTGAACCTCGCGCCCCGCCTGCTCGTCAAGTCATCCGGTAATGAAGGCACGCGCCCATCGTTTCCGCTGGTCATCGCCTATCGCATCGACAAGGATCAACAGACCGATACTCGCCGCGCCCTGACCATCCCCATCAACGTTCCCCCGCACCTTCCCGAATCGACTAAAGCCTCGAAACCCCAACCCCTTGAATCGGAGACTCACTGATGAACGGTAAACGCATCGCAACCCTGCTGGTCGTGGCCCTGCTGGCGGTACTCACAGTTGGCTTAGTGGCCACCGCCGGTGACAAGACGACTGATTCCCAACCCGCCGCCAAGCCCGCCGCCGCGAATGCCGGGGGTGACATGGCCTGCTGTCAGGTTGCCGACAAGCCCGCCACCAATGCCGCGGAAGCGACCATTCCCGACAACCTCAACTTCACCCTGGCCAACTACGATGGCACCAACGTTACCTTGGCCGACCACGCCGACAAGACCGTGGTGCTGGAGTGGATCAACCCGCAATGTCCCTACGTGGTGCGGCACTACAAGGCCAAGACCATGACCATCTTGGCCGAGAAATACAAGGATCAGGGCGTGGTTTGGCTGGCGATCGACAGCGGCAAGAACATCGACGCCGCCGGTGACAAGGCCTGGGCCGCAGAACACAACATCGGCTACCCCATCCTCAACGACCACGACGGCGGCAAGGTCGGCAAGCAGTACAGCGCCAAGACCACGCCCCACATGTTCATCATCCACAAGGGCAAAATCGTCTATCACGGCGGCATTGACAACGACCCGGCCGGCAACAAGGCCGATGCCGATCGCGTCAACTACGTCGATCA
>JBBRGB010000138.1:0-9581 GCA_038241095.1 Phycisphaerales bacterium | reverse complement strand
ATGCAGCAGGTGGTGGGTGCCAACACGGGAACAATGCCCACGGGACGGCCACGCAGGGCCGGCGTCTCCTGCTGCTCCACGGAGGCGAAAAAGCTGTTCATGTCCATGAAAAGGTATCGCAACACGGCGTCGCCTCCACAGCGAAGGATACCTAACAATATACAAACAAAGCTGGCGGCAGTCCCTTGGCCAATTCCAACTGGCCAAGAGAGAGTGAAAAGACGGAGGCAAAACTGGGCGTCTGAAAAAGGGGTTGAGAGATGGCGGGGGCAAGGGTGACGTGTCGGGGTTGGTCAAGGCACACCCCAAACTTAAACCAGCGCGCCTCGTGGCGCGTTTTAATGCCTTGCGGGGATGCAGAGGTGTCCTCAAGCCCCAAGATTAACCTGGGCCATCGTAGCGCCACTGGAATAAAGCCCAGGCAGCACAGCCCGCATGCTCCATACCCGCGCCACCGATTATGCAAGACCTTTCCAAACCTCTCCAGCGTTGATTCGAGAACCGTACAAGAACAGGAATTTTCATACCTCATGCTCCAATGATTGAACCTTTGGGCATTGCCCGGGCGTTTGGATGGGTATGACGACTTGCGAATGTGACGCCCCGCAAGCCGCCCTCCAAACCTGGGTGTCATCTCGAAAGGATGTCCCATGAAACGCTTCGTCATCGCACTGTCGGCCCTCTCGGTTCTGTCGCTGTCGAGCATGGCTTTTGCGGGAACGTCGGGCCAGCACTCGTTCTACTCTTTCCCGAAGAAGACCACGGTGAGTGCCAAGACGACTTCCCAGGCTCAAGCCGCCAAGAGTGAGGTGACTCAGAAGGCCCAACGCTCGCGGCGGGTGTGGAGCAGCTCCCACACTTGGTACATGACCCCCGTTCGTTGACCCGACGTTCCGTCGCTCGTGACAGTGGTGATGCCACGGCCACCGTGCGGCAACAGGCCGGCTTCCCCAACCCCCAACTCCAGGCCCGTGGACCTCGTGTTCACGGGCTTGGGGTTTATGGGGCCAACGCCGCCGACCGTCGCAGGAAGAACCATTCACCCGCGAAGATCAGCAGCATCCCCGCCAGTGAGACATAAAGCACCAGGGGATCACTGCCAGCTTTGATCGTCAGGAAAGCTCCCAGCACCACCAAGTCCAACACCAAGGCGGCTAGGAGAATCACCGCGTTGGCTCCCACGTCTTTGCGCAAATGGCGAAGGACGCCCCAATGCACGGCGATGTCCATGACCAAATAGAAGATCGCTCCCAGTGAAGCGATGCGGCTCAAGTCAAAGAAGATCGTCAGGATCATGGCGATCACGATGGTGTAAACCAAGGTGTGTTGTTGCACCCGTCCTGGCATGCCGAAATGACTGTGGGGAACGAGTTTCATTTCGGTGAGCATGGCGAGCATGCGTGAGACGGCGAACACGCTGGCAATGACGCCCGAGACGGTGGCGACAATGGCAAGGCCGACGGTGAACCACACCCCGTATCGGCCTACCGCGGGTCGTGCCGCCTCAGCCAAGGCATAGTCTTTGGCGGCGATGATCTGATCGATGCCCAAGGCGCTGGCCACGGCCCATGCCATCAGGAAATACAGCCCCACGCAGATGAGGATGGAGATGACGATGGCCCTGCTGACGTTGCGATGGGGGTCTTTGACCTCTCCGCCGCTGTTGGTGATGGTTGTGAAGCCTTTGTAGGCGAGAATGCCCAGGGCGATACTGGCCAGAAAACCGCCCCCGGTGGCGGCATTGCTGGACGCAAGGCCTTGAGTTGAAAAGTCCGCCACCCACAGTCCGACGATGGCGAAAATGGCGATGCCGGCAATCTTGATCGCGGCGGTGATCATTGAGAAGGTGCCGATGAAGCGGTTGCCCGCGATGTTGACGATGAAGGCGAAGGCCAGCAATCCCACGCCCAGCGCTGGCACCAGCCAACTGTTTTTGTCGACGTCGAACAGATGGAGCGTGTAGGTGCCAAAGGTTCTCGCCACCAGGCTTTCGTTGATGACCATAGAGAAATACATCAGCAAGGCACAGCCCGCGGTGATGGTGCCCTTGCCGTAGGCCTTTTCCAAGTACATCGCAATGCCCCCGGCCGAGGGGTGGGCGTTGGACAACTTGATGTAGGAATAGGCGCTAAACGCGGTGACCACGGCGGCGGCGAGGAAGGCGTAGGGGAAAAGCCCCCCGGCCTGCTCGGCGATCTGGCCGGTGAGGGCGAACACGCCCGCGCCGATCATGACCCCCGTACCCATCGCCACCGCGCCCCACAGCGAAAGACTGTTCTTGCGGTATTGACTGTCGTGGTCGTGGCCCGTGTCACCGGCGGGTGGCTTGCGATGCTTCATGGTCTTTCCAACGTGTTAAATCCGTGCAAGTGTGCGATGTGAAAAAAACACTTTAGGCGCTCGGTGAGCGATCTTCACACGTCACACCCGCAACACGGCCAGGGTGATGTCATCATGCTGGGGTTGATTGCCTCGGTGCGTCTCGGCCAGCCGCAGCAAATCCGCGGCCAGTTCATGGGCGGACTTCCGGCAGGCATCGGCCAGTAAGGTGACAACGGGTTGCCGGCCCAGCAGACGCCCTTGGGGTGACATCGTTTCCACCAAACCATCAGTCAACAGCACCACGGTGTCTCCGGGGTGGATATCCAATTCCGCCACTTGGCAGTCGGCTTGGGGATCAATGCCCAGCAACATGCCCGTGGAATTGAGATGGTCAATTCGTCCATCGCCACGCACCACATAGCCGACTTCATGGCCCGCGTTGGCATAGACCAACTTGCCCAGTCGGCGGTCGATGACCCCCATGAACATGGTGGCGAAGTCGCCGTCAAGGGTTACGGCGTGAAAACGACGATTGATCTGGTTGAGCACGCCGGCGGGGTTGGTGATTTCCTCTCCGCCGTGCTCAAAGAGGGTCTTGAGCATGCCAGCGCTCATGGCCGCTGGCACGCCGTGGCCCGTCACGTCCCCCATGTAAACCGCCACCCGGTGCTCATCGATGATCTTGACATCAAAGAAATCCCCGCCCACATCATCGGCCGGGAGGTGGACATGGTGGATGCCGACGGTTTGCAGGTGGTCGGCACGGGGCATGAGGTGATGTTGAATCCGGCGGGCCTTGGCCATCTGGTGACGTCGGTATTCATCGGCCTTGGCTAAGGACCGGCTCATCGTGCCGATCTCGACGGCCAGATCGTCCAACTCGGTCGTGGTCGAGCGAGACGGCGCGATGCCCAACTCGCCGCCGCCGATGCGACGCACCGTGCTGACCAGGCGTCTGATGGGCTTGGCCACCACACGCAGAACCACAAGATTGACGATGAGGGTCAGGGTGATGCCGACCAAGGCGATTCCCAAGGCGCGGGTCAGAAGTTGTGAGCGCGCGGCATCCCGGATATTGCGCGTGAACTCGGAGACGTAAACGGTCAGGTCCGCCCCCCGACTGGCCCCGACCAGGATGCTTTGGTGATCGACGATGGCCTGATGGTCTGGAGTTCGGGCCGCCACTTGCATGGCCTGCGCCAAGCGGGGTGAAGCGCGGTCGTGGGTGCGTGCCTGAAGCAGTGTTTGGTCACTGAAACGCACGATGATGTGATGGCCGGGCGATTCGGCGTCCTGCATCTGGGCGCAGGCCCCGTCGATGTAGGTTTGCACCGCGTCGAGGCCATGATGCCGCAGCATGGTGGCCGCCGAGGCGACCAGCGAGGCTTCCTCGGTCATTGACACTTTCTTGTTGGCCAGTCGTTCGGACAGCCCGCGCTGATAATCCACCACCAGCAGTCCGGCCAGACCCACCAGCAGCACCACATTGATGGCGAGGAGCAGCTTGGCGCGGATGCTCAGGTGCCAGCGGGGGGACTCGTTTTCAGGAAGGGCGGGATTGCTCATGGGTTTGCGTCTTGCGTGCCGGGGCCAAGTCTTGGCGTGGTGGTCGGTGGATCGTGCTGGGCCGTTCGATGCCAAGCCATGTGTTCGTAAGCGCCTGTCCAGTACATTCCAAAAACGAAGGCGAAGAGTATTTCTTCAAGGGGAAAACCGAAGATTTGAAGGCCGGTGAGCACATTCAGATTCCAGACTTCCTGGATGTAACCCGGGGCCAGGAGTTCGAGTCCGCTGAGGAAAATAATGTAGTAACCAAGGAACAATCCCCCGCCGATCCAGGTCTTCCACTTCAGATCGGGCCGACACCAGATGGTGGCGACCGCGCCGATGGCCATGGCGACGATGCCGGGATAGATCGCGTTCCACGGAAACCATACAAGCGCCACAAAGACCAGAAACGGCGAGGCCAGGACCCACCTGTGATGACGGTGCAAAGGCAGGCGTTTCTCGTCGGGTGGAAACGGTGCGAGTCGCTGGCGGGTGACGATGTTGTAGAGCACTACGCCCACGCCACCGATGGCGAAGCAGAAGACCAGGCTTTCAATGTCGAATCCGGTGCGTTGCGCGAGATTGAATAAACTCGGCGGATTCCAATATTTGGGCACGAAAAGCGGCTCGGTGAGTCCGAAGGGCGCGGTGGCGACGCTGGACCACCACATGGCGCGACGGTGGCGGGGAAAAGCGATGAACAGCGCCAGCCAGGGAATCAGAAACGAGCTGGACCAGAGGAACCAAACGTATTGGTAAGGCGGCGAAATCATCAATCGGGTTCCATGGGATTCTGGTCAGGACTCACTCCCTCCCGTCGCCGTGGCGTGAGAACGCACAAAGGCGGGTTGGACGCTCAGAGTCGGGCGTGGCGCAGACGCAGGGCGTTGCCCACGACCGAGACGCTGGAAAAGGTCATGGCGGCGGCGGCGATGATGGGTGAAAGCAAAATCCCAAAGAAGGGATACAACAGGCCGGCGGCCACCGGGACACCCGCGGCGTTGTAGATGAAGGCAAAGAAAAGGTTCTGGCGGATGTTTCGCATGGTGCGGCGACTCAAGAGCCGGCTCTTGGCGATGCCACGCAAGTCGCCTTTGACCAGGGTCACCCCCGCCGACTCGATGGCCACATCCGTGCCCGTGCCCATGGCGATGCCCACATCCGCCTGCGCCAAGGCCGGGGCGTCGTTGATGCCATCACCGGCCATCGCCACCCGCTTGCCTTCACTTTGCAGTTTCTTGATGACCGCGGCTTTCTGGTCCGGCAGCACCTCGGCTTCAACCCGATCGATGCCCAGTTTTTTCGCCACCGCCAGCGCCGTTGTCCGGCTATCACCCGTAAGCATCACGATTTCAATGCCGCTGGCGTGGAGCAATTTCACCGCTTCGGCGGTCGATTCCTTGATCGGGTCCGCCACGCCCAGCAGACCGGCGGGTTGCCCGTCAACGGCGACGAACATCACCGTCTGCCCCTCGCCACGCAGCGACTCGGCACGCTCCACGAGTTTCTCGGCCGCAACGTTGAGTTGCTCCATCATGGCGCGGTTGCCCAGGGCCACGGCCCGGCCATCGACGTTGCCCCGCACGCCTTTGCCCGTGACCGAGTCGAAGCCCTGGGCATCGGCCAATTCCGTCTGACGCTCTTCAGCGCCACGGACAATGGCCTGGGCAAGGGGATGCTCGCTGCTCCGTTCCAGAGACGCCGCCAGTCGCAGCAATTGTTTTTCGTCCATGCCACCGACCGGCTCGACGATCACCAACTTGGGCTTGCCCTCGGTGAGCGTGCCGGTCTTGTCCACCACCAGGGTGTCTATTTTCTCCATGATTTCAAGGGCCTCGGCGTTTTTGATCAGCACCCCCGCCTGGGCGCCGCGTCCCACGCCGACCATGATCGACATGGGCGTGGCCAGTCCCAAGGCGCAGGGGCAGGCGATGATGAGCACCGCCACCGCGTTGACGATGGCATAGGCCATCGCGGGTTCCGGCCCCCACAGGCTCCAGATGATGAAGGTGATAACGGCCGCCAGCAGCACGCCGGGCACAAAATACCCCGCCACCAGGTCCGCCACCCGTTGGATGGGGGCTCGGCTGCGCTGGGCCTGGGCCACCATTTGCACGATCTGTGCCAGCAACGTCTCGCCGCCCACACGCTTGGCCTCCATGATGAAGCCGCCTGTCTGGTTGACCGTCGCACCGGTGACTTTGTCGCCGGGCTCCTTTTGCACCGGCATCGGTTCACCGGTGATCATCGACTCGTCCACACTGCTCTTGCCGTCGATCACTTCGCCATCGACGGGGATTTTCTCACCCGGGCGCACACGCAGTTTGTCGCCGATTTGCACATCATCCAGCGGCACTTCCGCTTCATGGCCCTCGGCGTCGAGACGGTGGGCGGTCTTGGCCGCCAAGTCCAGCAAGGCGCGTATTGCGCCACTGGTGCGGCGACGGGCCCGCAGTTCCAACACCTGGCCCAGCAAAACCAGGGTGACGATCACGGCAGCGGCCTCGAAATAAACGCCCACCTCGCCCGATTCCCCCCGGAAGCTGGGTGGAAACATGCCCGGCAGCAGCGTCGCGACGACACTGAAGACCCACGCCGCCGCCACGCCGATGGAGATGAGCGTGAACATGTTGAGATGCCAACTCACGATGGAGCGGTAACCGCGTTCAAAGAACGGCCAACCCGCCCAGAGCACCACCGGCGTCGCCAGCAGCAATTCACTCCATCGCGTCAGCCCGTGCCCCAACCAGGCGTCCACCGGCCAACCGGGGATGTACCGCCCCATCGCCAGCACCAGCAGGGGCAACGTCAAGGCAACTCCGATCCAGAAGCGACGGGTCATGTCCCGGAGTTCACCGTCATCTTCCTCCTCATGACCGCTTCCCGCGGCGGGTGTCATCGGCTCCAGAGCCATGCCGCACTTGGGGCACGTGCCCGGTTGATCGCGGACGATATCGGGGTGCATGGGGCAGGTGTATTGGGTACGGGATTTGACTTTGCCGATGATCGGTGATTGTGGTTCCATGCTCATGCCGCATTTGGGACATTGCCCCGGACCTTCCTGTTCCACTTCCGGGTGCATGGGGCATGTATAAACGCGTTTGCCATCGGTCAGCCGGGCTTTGTCGTGGTTGTCTTTGCCATGATCGTGATGGTGCGGGGATGCGGTCATTCTCATCAGTCTTTCAAATCAAAGGTTTGCCAGTGTTGGCGTAGATATCGGGATGCTGGCGAAACCGGTTAGCGCACTCTTGGCGACAGAAGTAATACGTTTTCCCCTCGTACTCGATCACCGCCGCCGACCGCGCCGGATCGACGGCCATGTCGCAGACCGGGTCCACAAACCGAGGTGCGGCGTCCGGGTGATTCGGGTGGCCGTTTGTCGGGTTCGAAGGTTGATGAGTCATAGCGCCGCCGTTGTTTTAAGAGTGTGTCGAAGTCGAATCCTAAAAATAGTTTGAGCAAGAATCGTAGTCATCATGCTTCATAAGAAACAACGAGCCGGGCACCCCTGAAAGTTCAGATCATCAAAAACTTTTTCACGAAGGGAACTTTCACCACCCCGCGTGACGTTTATGCAATAGAGGCGTTGTCCGCCCCGTGAAACATCAGTTTGGTAGATGCCCGTGGGCACGGTGAAAATCATCGCCACCAACGTGACTTGACTGTTTACCCGACCTAGGATCACCAAGCGTCCCTAAAACCCAGCTACCTGAAAGGAGCTACCCATGAATCGCCAAGTTCTAACCACCGCCGTGACGATGTCGATCATTCTTTTCCTCGGTGCATTGGCTTGGGCCCAGCACGACCACCCGGCCAAAGTGCAAGACGCCAAGCCCGCGTCCATGATGCAGGAGTGTCAGATGATGGGCCAGCACATGGAACAAATGCGGGGCATGATGAAGAAGATGGACCAGCAACTCGATGAGAAGGTCGCGGCCATGAATCAAGCCACCGGTGACGCCAAGGTCGCCGCCATGGCCGAGGTGATCAACGAGATGGTGTCACAACGCAAGCGGATGCAAGAGAACATGGGCCAGATGCAGGAAAAGATGATGAGTCACATGGCCCGGCACATGCAAATGGGAACCGACGATCAGGCCAAAAAAGGCATGATGGACTGCCCGATGATGAAACAGATGACACCGGGTGGCGAGTCCAAGGGTGGGATGCACGGCATGATGCAACCCGATCAGCCCGCCATGCAGCCCGGCCATGAGGCGCAACCGTCCCAGGACAAGCAAGGCCAGCACGATCACGCCGCCCATTGACGGCGGCAGCCATGAAGAATGAACTTCAGACTGAGTCGTGACAGGTCGTGGCAGCTTCCATGACTGCATGGGCATTTCATGTTTTTGTGGCTGAGGTTTTGGTGCGACGGCACGCCAAGAGCGTGCTGATGCGAGACGGGGGCCGCGACGCACGCGGGTCATTGACGAGACATGCCGACGGGCTGCGCGGGGAAATATCCAGAACACCAACAAAAAAAGAACGTGCGTCATGAAAAGAGTTGATTTTGTAATACGCGGCATGGGCTGCGGCGGCTGTGTGAGCAAAGTGACCGCCACTCTCAAGAGTTTGCCGGGGGTGACCGTCGAGAAAGTGGCCGTGGGATCGGCAACTGTTTTGATCGACCCGGCGCAGACCCCGTCTGATCGATTAGTCGAGGCCCTTGCCGCCGTCGGGTTTACCGCTGAAGAGATACCGGCATCGAGAAACGCGCCGCAGGCCCGGTAGGTGCCGGCGCATGCAGCGTCCCATCTTCCGACTGCTGCCAAACCACAGGAGAACCGCCATGTTCGTCTGGATCATTCTTCTCGTCCTGTTATTTGTGCTGATCGGCGCTGCGCCCGCTTGGCCCCACAGTAGAGGCTGGGGTTACCGCCCGACCGGGATCATCACACTGCTTTTGATCATCTTCCTGTTGCTGTGGATGTTCGGCGGGTTCTCCACCTGGGGACATCACTCCTGGTGGGGAGGAGGCCACATGCAGGACCAGTCCATGATGCGCCGATGAACCGTCGGGCAAGGCTGCTGGGCCGATCAACCGGTGCGACAAAACACTGACACTATGAAGAACAGCATTAGCGGAAAGGACATTTTATGAGTCCATTACTGATCGTCGCCATCGTGCTGGTTGCGCTGGCATTGTTTGCCGTGATGTTCGTTGTCGGCATCTACAATAAACTCGTTGGCTTGCGCAACCGTTTTAAGAACGCCTATGCGCAAATCGACGTGCAGCTCAAGCGGCGGTATGACCTGATTCCGAATCTGGTCGAGACCGCGAAGGGTTACCTCAAACACGAACGCGGCACGCTCGAAGCCGTCATCGCTGCGCGCAACGCTGCGGCGTCCGCCAACACCGGCGCCGCCGCCAATCCCGGCGATCCCGCCGCGATGAAGACCCTCGCCAGCGCCGAAGGCACGCTCAGCGGCACCCTCGGCCGGCTGTTCGCACTCTCCGAGGCCTATCCAGACCTCAAAGCGAACACGACCATGTTGAGCCTGATGGAAGAACTGACTTCGACGGAGAACAAAGTCTCCTTCTCCCGGCAGGCGTATAACGATTCGGTGATGGCCTACAACACGCAACGGGAGGTTTTCCCCAGCAGTATCATCGCCAGCGCGTTTCACTTCACCGCCGCCGAGCTGTTCGTCATTGAGAAGACGGAACAACGGGAAACGCCCAAGGTTTCGTTCGCTTGAAGAGA
>JBBRGB010000137.1:0-9581 GCA_038241095.1 Phycisphaerales bacterium | reverse complement strand
CGGCGACCGCCCCACCGGCGTGCCTTACCTGGTTTTCAATCCCCACCCCTTCCCCGTGCGCGGGCCTATTGAAATCGAAAACTGCCTGGATCATCGGCCACTGTTTCAATACAAAGACCGCATCAATCAAGTGCCCGTCGATGTGCTGGGGCCGGATGGTCAGCGGATGCCGTTGCAGATCGTGGCCACCGAACACAGCGCCATCCGCGATCACGCTTGGCGCAAGCGGATCGTGATGGTCGATGAAGTGCCGGCCTTGGGCTGGTCGTTTTACGAACTGCGTCTGGCGGACAAGGATGAACCGCAGTCCCCACCGGCCTCGCCCGTCACGGTCGATGCCGATGGCGGGGCGCTGGCCAATGCGGATTACCGCGTCGTGGCCAAGCCCGGCGATGAAGCCTTGCGCATCGAGCATCACGGACGAAACATCTTCGGTGAAGACGGCCTGCGCTTCGCCGTGTTTGAGGACGGCTGGGGTTCGTGGGGCGGCATGAACGAGGAGCCGGACTCCATCGATATTTCCAAACAGCGTGAAGCTTGGCGAATCGTGGCCGTGGATGTGCTGGAAACCGGCCCGTGGCGTGGCGTGGTGTGGGTGCGTTTCGCCGGGGCCAACTCCTGCATCGACTTGACCATTCGCCTCGTGGCCGGGGTCGAGGTGGTGGACATCAGCGCCCGCGTTTTCTGGAATGAGCGTTGCGCCCGGTTGAAAATGATCCTGCCCGCAGGGGAAGACGCGGAGTTCGATGTACCCGGCACCACGGTTCGCCGCGGGCCACAGGGCGAAGTGCCCGGCGGACGCTGGGTGCGAATCCACGGCAAGGACAGCCAAACCGTGGGCCTGGCCTCGGACTTCATTTACAACTTCGACGCCAAGGATGGCTGCCTCCGCGCCACGCTCTTGCGTGCCACACGCTTTGCCGATGATGCGGTGCTCAAGCCCGAGGATGAACGCTGGCGGCCAGCGACGGATCGCGGCGAGCATCGCTTCCGTTTCCGCTTGACCCCCGGCGGCGAAGAGTTGCCGCGCGAGGCGCAGGTGCTGGCGGCACCGTTGATCGTGCAAAACGTGATTCCCGCGACGGTGCTTCCCGGTCAGGCAGGGCCGCTGCCACGACGTGGATCGCTGGGTGGTTTGGCATCGCAAGATGTCGAACTGCTGGCGCTGAAGCCCGGTGATGATGGCCGGCCCGTCGCCCGCCTGCGCAACACGCTGGACAAGCCCCAAGACATCGCTCTGAATTGGCTGGGCCAACGTCACGCCCTGAGCCTCACGGCGGGCCAAATCGCCACGATCCGATTGTGATCGCGCCAGAGCCGAGGGGCGCAAGCCCCCGATCGAATGTGCAAGGACCTGCGAGTCCACAGGAACATTCCTCCGCAGGCTCGCGCCTTGCGCTCTGACGAGTGACCAGGGGACGGTCAGCGCCAGCTTTGGAGGATCTTGATGTAGTTGGCGCGTTCGTAGGCGCGGGGGTCGGGGCAGCGGCGGAGGCTCATGGAGCCACGGAGCTGCGACAGCGATTCGTACTCGGCTTTTTCCAGCCAGTGTTCGGTTTCCGTGCGGACGGTGGCGAGATACTCCGGGCCGCGACGCAGCAGGGCCGAGACCATCTGCACCGCCGAAGCGCCGCACATGATGGACTTGACGGCGTCCAAGCAGGTATGCACCCCGCCGCTGGCCGCCAGGCTTATGCCCTGGGGGTCAAACAGAATCCCCAGCCAACGCAGCCGCAGCAGCAGTTCGCTGGAGCTTGACAGGTTGACGCTGTACATCTCCAACTGATCGACATCAATGTCGGGCTGATAGAAGCGGTTGAAAAGCACCAGGCCATCCACGCCGCTTTCGCGCAGGCGACGGGCGAAGCTTGGAAGGGCGGTGTAGAACGGCGAGAGCTTCACCGTCAGCGGGATGCCGATGGTGCGGCGAACCTCTTCGACCATCTGCACGGTGCGGTCTTCGATCGACAGGCTGCTGGTGGCGTCGTCGGTGACCAGTTCGTACACGTTGAGTTCCAAGGCGTCGGCGCCGGCCTGCTCGATCAACTTGGCGTAACGCAGCCAGCCGCCGATGGTCGTGCCGTTGAGCGAGCCGAAGACCGGCAGTTTCACAGCCTCTTTGATCCTGCGGATGTGTTCGAGGTATTCATCAGGCCCCAGACGAAACTCGAGGGGTTCGGGCAGGTAGCTCAAAGCCTCGGCGAAACTTTCGGCCGGGTTGTTGATGGCCGCGGCGGTCGCCAGTTGCTCGGTCTTGATCTGCTCCTCAAAAAGCGAGTGCATGACAATGGCCGAGGCCCCCGCGTCCTCCAGACGGCGGACGTTGTCCATGTCATTGACCAGCGGGCTAGCGCCGGGCATGAAGGGATGGGCGAGTTTCAGACCGCAG
Organism: Phycisphaerales bacterium; assembly: GCA_038241095.1. Taxonomy (GTDB): domain Bacteria; phylum Planctomycetota; class Phycisphaerae; order Phycisphaerales; family Phycisphaeraceae; genus JBBDMX01. Next base: position 7,192 of record JBBRGB010000137.1, on the reverse strand, counting down.
TATGTCGTGGAAAGATCCATCGTTGAGGGAACTCCGTGAGGGTGAGCTGGGGTACTACTTTATTAACCGCGGATGAACGCTGATGAACGCGGATAAGGACGCGGATGATAAGACGAATCAAAGCGTCTTTCCCCATGTCTGTTTTCCATGCCTCATCCACATTGATTATCCGATTTCATCCGCGTTAATCCGTGTTCATCCGCGGTTTCATCCGTAATTGTGGTAACAATCAATCACGCATCCGTCGTGACGGCGGCGGTGGGAGGCACGTACACCGTTCGCACCTGCGAAAGCTGCTTGTAGTGCTCCACCCGGCTCCGCGCGTTGGCCTCGGCCTGCGCGGTGAGCTTGGCGAAGCGTTGCGGATCGATCTTCTCCACCATGCGGAAGCGCGTCTCGTTCATCATGTAGTCGCGCACCTTGGCTTTGATCGGCGGGCTGTCGAGTTGCAGCGGCGGTTCACCGGCCGCGGCCCGACGGGGGTCGAAGCGGTAGAGCGGCCAAATCCCGCTGCTCACCGCCAGCTTCTGCTGCTCCACGCCAAACTTCAGGTCGTAACCGTGCGCCACGCAATGGCTGTAGGCGATGATCAGCGACGGGCCGTCGTAGCTCTGGGCTTCGAGGAAGGCCTTGACCGTCTGGTTGTCGTTGGCACCCATCGCCACGGAGGCGACGTACACATGGCCGTAGCTCATGGCCATGAGGCCCAGGTCCTTCTTCTGAACAGTCTTGCCCGAAGCGGCGTACTTGGCCGCGGCCCCCAGCGGGGTGGCCTTGGACGCCTGCCCGCCGGTGTTGGAATAGACCTCGGTGTCCATGACCAAGATGTTGATGTCGCGGGTCTGGGCGATGACGTGGTCCAAGCCGCCGAAGCCGATGTCGTAGGCCCATCCGTCCCCGCCCAGAATCCACAGCGCCTTGGGCACCAAGGCATCGGCCAGTTGGTCGAGTTCCCTGGCTTCGGGGGTGTTGATGGCTTTGAGTTTTTCACGCAGGGCGACGACGGCCTTACGCAGCATCGGGATGTTGCCATCGATCGAGTCGTTGCCGGTTGCCGCAATCGCGTCGGGCTTGGTGTCGAGCAGGGTGGCGACGATGTCATCGCCGACCTGGCCGGCGAGGTTGGTCAGCAGGTACTTGGCGCGGCCCATGCGGACTTCGGTCGCGGCGCGGATGCCGTAACCGAACTCGGCGTTGTCCTCAAAGAGCGAGTTGCACCACGCCGGGCCGCGACCGTCCTTGTTGACGGTGTAGGGTGTGGTGGGCAGGTTCCCGCCGTAGATCGACGAGCAGCCCGTGGCGTTGGCGACGATCAACCGATCACCGGTCAACTGCGTCAACAGCTTGACATAAGGCGTCTCGCCGCAGCCGGCGCAAGCGCCTGAATACTCGAACATCGGTTCGAAGAACTGCGATCCCTTGGCGTAGATGCGGACGATCTTCTCCCGCGCCAGTTCGGGCAGGTCCAGGAAGTAGTCGTAATTCTTCCGCTCGGCCTCGAGGTGGGGCAGGCGGGGTTCCATGTTGATGGCCTTGAACCGTGGCTCAGCCTTGTTCTTGGCCGGGCAGACCATCACGCAAAGGTTGCAGCCCGTGCAGTCGTCCGGGGCGACCTGCACCGTGTAATTCAACCCCGCCAAGTCCTTGGCCTTGTAAGGCATGGTCTTAAAGGTGTCCGGGGCGTGATTTTCCGAATCATCAAAGGCCTTGACGCGAATGGCGGCATGGGGGCAGATCAAAGCGCACTTGTTGCACTGGATGCAGATCTTCTCGTCCCAGATTGGGATTTCCGAAGCGATGCCACGCTTCTCCCACTGGCAGGTGTCGGTGGGCCAAGTGCCATCGATGGGGAAGGCCGAAACGGGCAGCAAATCGCCCTGGCCGGCGAGAATGCGGGCCGTGACCCGTTGCACAAAGTCGGGGGCTTGCGCCGGCACCAGCGGGGGCCGCTCGATGCTGGACGTCGCTTCGCCGGGTACCTTGATTTCATGCAGATTCGCCAGCGTGGTATCGACCGCAGCCCAGTTGCTTTCCACAACCGCGTTGCCCTTCTTGCCGTAGGTCTTTTTGATGGAGCCTTTGATCTTGGCGATGGCCTCTTCGCGGGGCAGGATGCCGCAGATGGCGAAGAAGCAGGTCTGCATGATGGTGTTGATGCGCCCGCCCATGCCGGCGTCGTTGGCCACCCGCAGGGCGTCGATGCTGTAAAACTTGAGCTTCTTGTCGATGATCTGCTTCTGCACCTCACGCGGAAGCTGGTTCCAAACCTCGTCAGCGGCGAATGGGCTGTTAAGCAGGAACACCGCGCCGTCCTCAGCCTTCTCCAACACATCGAAGCGATCCAGGAACACAAACTGGTGGCAACCCACGAAATTGGCGCGCTCAATCAAGTACGGGCTGCGGATCGGCTCGGGGCCGAAGCGCAAGTGGCTCACCGTCATCGCCCCGGACTTCTTGGAGTCGTAAACGAAGTAGCCCTGGGCCCAGTTGTCGGTTTCCTCGCCGATGATCTTGATGCTGTTCTTGTTGGCACCCACCGTGCCGTCGGCACCCAGGCCGTAGAAAATGCCGCGGAAGGTCTTGCTAGCCTCGATGTGGAGTTCCGGGTCCCAAGGCAGCGAGAGCTTGGTGATGTCGTCCATGATGCCGACGGTGAAACCGTGGCGGGGCTTCTCTTTCTTGATTTCATCAAAGACGCCCATGACCATCGCGGGCGTGAACTCCTTGCTCGACAGGCCGTAACGTCCGCCGACGACCACCGGGGCTTGCTTGAGCTTGCAGATGCCCGTCTCGCTGGCGCGACGCAGGGCGGTGATGACATCCATGTACAGCGGCTCACCCAGCGCCCCGGGTTCCTTGGTGCGATCCAGCACCGCAATGGCCTTGGTGGTTACCGGCAGCGCCGCCATGAAGGCGTCCAGCGCGAAGGGCCGATACAGCCGCACTTTGAGCACGCCGGTCTTTTGCCCCTTGGCGTTAAGTTCAGCGACGGTCGAGGCTACGGTTTCCGCGCCCGAACCCATGATGATGACCCGCTCGGCATCAGGCGCGCCTTCGTAGTCATACAGCCGGTATTGCCGACCGCTGACCTTGGCGAACTGATCCATCGCCTCTTGGATGAGACCGGGGCACTTGTCGTAGAAGGTATTGCACGACTCGCGGGCTTGGAAGAAGGTGTCGGGGTTCTGGGCCGTGCCACGGATGACGGGCTTGTCGGGCGTCAGGGCGCGATCGCGGAACTCGTAGATCAAGTCGGGGTCGATGAGGCTCTTCAACTGCTCATCGGAAAGGGGCTGGATTTTGCCGACTTCGTGGGAGGTGCGGAAGCCGTCGAAAAAGTGCATCACGGGGATGCGGGTGCGCAGCGTGGCGGCATGGCTGATGGCGGCGAGGTCTTGCGCTTCCTGCACACTGTTGGAGCAGAGCATGGTGAAGCCGGTCTGCCGACAGGCCATCACGTCGCTGTGGTCGCCGAAGATGGAAAGCGCGTGGGTCGCCAAGGTGCGGGCCGCGACGTGCATGACAAACGGCAGCAGTTCGCCGGCGATCTTGTACATGTTGGGGATCATCAGCAGCAGGCCCTGCGACGCGGTGAACGTCGTGGCCATCGTGCCAGCCTGCAACGCCCCGTGTACCGCCCCGGCCGCGCCGGCTTCGCTCTGCATCTCGATGACTTCGGGCACACTGCCCCAGACGTTGGTCTTGCCACGCGACGCCCACTGATCAATGCTCTCACCCATCGGGCTTGACGGCGTGATGGGGTAAATGACCGCCATTTCAGTGAGGCCATGCGCCACGGCGGCGACCGCTTCGTTGGCGTCAACGGTAATCATCGTTTGCTCAGACATTGCTTGGGCCCTTGGGTTAAGAAGAAATAGAATAACAACGCGGCCCGTTTGGCGCATTGCGCGCCGTGGATGAAGCCGCCCCCCTCTTTGGAAAGTCCCCTTCGATGTCCCCCGGATATCCCCGGAACCCCGGCCTCACGGAACCCCGAAATCATCGGAGCCAAGCATCATAAGGTATGCCCATCCTTAAATCCAATCTAAACAATCCCTGCATGGGACAAACATACGTGTAATTGCTAAATCGCTAGGCCATGAGCCGCGCACGCAGTAAGCGGGGATTTTGTCTCATTGACCGGCGTGGTCACCCGTGCCTCACGCTCGCGGCTCGATTTGTGGCGTTGTTCTCGGTGCCAAAGCGTCAATGCCGCAGCAGCGGGCGGGCGGCGAAGGCGGTGGCGAAGAGCAGGCACAGCACGGTCACGATGCAGGCCCCGGTGGAAAAGTCGCCCAGTTGCAGGGCCACCAGCAATCCCCCGACGACGCCGATCATCCCCACCAGCCAACTCAAGGCCAGCACCCCGGCCAAGCGGCGCGTCAAAAGCATGGCCGTCGCGCCGGGGATGACCAAGAGGGCCGTCACCAGCAGCACGCCCACGACGCGGATCGACAGCACAATGGTCAGTGACAGGGCCGTGAGCAACAGGTAGTAAATCAGATTGGTCGGCACGCCAAAGACACGGCTAACCCGCTCGTCGAAGGTGAAAAAGACGATCTCCTTAAAGAACGCGGCACAGACGATGACGATCAAGGCCGAGAGGCCGACCGTCCACCACATCGCCGCAGTGTCGATGAGCAAGAGCGAACCGAAGAGCATGGACTCGATGGGCGGGATGAAGCCGTCGGAGCCGAAGTGCGTGTCGTACCAGGGCGTGCCGCGGAGACTGGTGCGCAGGTCGGTCAACAGCACGCCCAGGGCCATGGCGGCGACGAGGAGGATGCCGATGGCGGTGTCGGCGTCGATGCGTTTTCTTCGGGAAAGCAGGCCGATGCCCAGCCCCGTGGCCAGGCAAAAGACAAAGAGCAGTCCATCCTGCCGCCAGCCCGCCAGGCCCAGAAAGATCGCCAGCCCCATGCCCCCGAAGCCCGCGTGGCTGATGCCCTGGCCGATGAAGGCCATGCGCTTGAGCACCACCACCACTGACAGCAGCGAGCAGACCGTCCCCACCGCCACCCCCGTCACCAGCGCTTGCTGGGCGTAACTCTGATGCAAAATGATTTCCAGTGCGTTCATGCGATTCATCACGTTGTAGTGCGATTCATCAATTCAATTCCGACTGTTAGCCGCGACGTCCTCGCTGCGCGTCCTTGAGTCTTTTTCCAAATTCCAAGACGCTGCGGCTATGAGGCAGAACAAAACTCCAATAACTATCCATTGCGATTGTTCCTCACACAATGGTTCTCTCAAATCCGTGTTCATCTGTGCCCATCCGTGTTTATCTGTGTAACCGCCTCATTCACGTCAACCCGTGGTCACACCCCCCCCTCACCGTGCCACCGTCGTAATTTCGTGTTCAAAGACCTGCGCCAGCACATCGCGCGTCAACCCCGCCGGGGCGTCGTGGTAATGCACGGTCTGCTTGAGGCACGCCACGCGGTTGCAGCCCGCGGCGATGGCCTGCAAGTCGTGACTCACCACCACCACCGTCAGTTTCAACGACTCGTGCAACTCGTGCATCAGGGCCGCGAAACGTCGCTGGCCGACTTCGTCAATGCCCACCAGGGGTTCATCGAGGATGAGAATCCGGGGGCTTGGCGCCAAGGCGCGGGCGATGAAGATGCGCTGCTGCTGGCCGCCTGAAAGCTCGCCGATGGGTTTGTGCGCCAAGTCGGCCACGCCCACGCGGGCCATGATGTCGCGGGCATGGTCTCGGTCGCTTTGGCGGTGGCGACGGAAGAGGCCGGTCTTGCCCGTCAGGCCCATCATGACGACCTGTTGGGCGGTGAGGGGGAAGCGCCATTCGACCTCGTGGCGTTGGGGGACGTAGCCGACGATGTCGCCCCGTCGGCAGGCTTGGCGTGGCGTCAGGCCCATGATGCTCACGCTGCCGGTGTAGCCGGGGAGTAGGCCGAGCATGATTTTGATGAGCGTGGTTTTTCCCGCGCCGTTGGGGCCGATGATCCCCAAGTTGCAGCCTTGCTCGATGTGCAGGGTGACATCGCGTAGGGCGAGGTTGGCCCGGCCCGGGGTGGGATCGGTCACTGGCGTTGAACCATAGCTGAAGCTGACGTGATCCAAGCAGATGGCGTCGCCGCCGGGGTGGTGCTGGCCCAGGGAGCCATGCGTGCAGACATGCTCGGCCCCGCAGGTGGGCGTCGCGTGACTGTGGTCGTGGCTGTGATCGTGGGCTGACATGCGCATTGTAAGTTTACGTTAATGGCTAAAAATTATTTCCCAAATCAGACCTTTTACTCTTGATTTATTCCAACAGCCACGGTAGGCTGTCTTCGACCCCGGAGGTTTTACCGCCACCGGGAGCCGAAAAACTTGGCCCGCTCTGACCGGCTACGCCACGCACGGGACGACCTCTCCCCCATCCAAGCATCATTTATTCAGTTCATTCCCGGCGTCAAACGGTCAGCCCATCACACCTCACGCGGGAAAGATCCATCATGCCTCCAGCCACCGCCCTCGTCCCCCAAGCACCGGCAAACGCCGCCGCCACCACCATCCACTTAAACGATTACCGCTTGGTCATCGACGGGCCGCACTGGTCCCTGACCGGCCCGGACAGCGAGGTGGCGCAAGACGCATGGAAACGTTTGGTGGTGATCTCGAAGCGGCCCGATGATCGCCGCATGTTGGCGCGGTGCCTACGACTGGAAGAAGGCCCGGAACTCGAGGCCCTCGAAAGCCAGTTGATCACACTGCTCAAAATCCCCGCCGTCGCCCCCAAGGTGCGTCAGCCCGCCACCGAGGCCCAGCGCTCCTATGCCAGCCACGTCGGTCTCGACGCCCCGGAACACCTCTGCGGCAGCGAACTGGCGCGGCGACTCCACGACTTCCACCTCGTGCGAACCTACATGGAACTCGTCTGGCACGCCATGACCCAACGCTCACCCCAGGATTCAGGCATCAGCGGCCGGGAAATCAATCAACTGGTGGTCAAACTCATCGCCAACGGTGAGTTCCTCCACCGCATCCACCATGCCCGCCTGCTGCGCATCGAAACGCCTGAAAGCCAAGATTGGCAGAAGGCCGCAGATGGGGCCTTGAGTTCGCAGGTGCGACTCAAACCCGAAGACCCGTTGTATCAAGAGGTCTCTTCGATCCTCCGACGCCAGTGGAGTCGGCACCTGTCCCAAGGGCTGCTGGGCAAGATGCGGCGCATGTTCAGCGCCGCGAC
>JBBRGB010000136.1:0-9593 GCA_038241095.1 Phycisphaerales bacterium | reverse complement strand
CGGCGGAGCTGCGGCGAGACCCTTCACCACCCACCACAACGCACTGGACATGGACCTCTACCTGCGCATCGCCCCGGAGCTTTACCTCAAACGCCTGCTCGTCGGCGGCTTTTCCAAAGTCTTTGAAGTCAATCGCAACTTCCGCAACGAAGGCATCAGCCCGCGACACAACCCCGAGTTCACCATGCTCGAAGCCTACGAGGCCTTCGGATCGTGGGAGACGATGGCGGAATTGGTCGAGGACATGATCTGCACCGTGGCGCAAAAAGTGTTCGGCACATTGACGCTTGAGCACAAGGATGCCGAGGGAAACGTGTCCAAGACGATCAACCTTTCGCGGCCTTGGCGAAGGGTGCGGCTGGTGGACTTGGTTGAGGAACGCACGGGCTGGAAGTTCGACAAGACCCCGGCCACGCGGGAACGCATTGAGGCCCTGCGGGCGGCGAACCCCGGCAAGGATCTGAAGCTCGAAGGCAGTGCCGCGGAGCAACTGGTGGAGGTTTATGAAAAGCTCATCGAACCGACGCTGATTGATCCGACGTTCGTCACGCACGTGCCCAGCGTGGTGATTCCTTTGGCGCGCGAGAGCAAAGACGACCCCTTCTTCGCCGACGTGTACGAACTGGCGATCAACGGCCAGGAAATCAGCCCCGGTTACACCGAGCTTAACGACCCCGATTTGCAGGAGCGGCACTTCCGTCATCAAGTCGGCGACCGCGAGGAACAGCAGCGGGTCGATGAGGATTTTCTAAATGCCCTGCGCGTGGGCATGCCCCCGGCCGGCGGCATGGGCCTAGGCATCGACCGCCTGGTGATGATGCTCACCGGAGCCGCCAGCATCCGCGACGTGATCCTCTTCCCCCTCCTGCGGACGCGGGGATGATTTCGGATTGATGAACACGAAGACACGAAGACACGAAGGAAGTCATGAAGAATTGATGAGGTGATGTCATGGGATTGAGAATTGAGAGTCCGTTGCCCGTGGAGATTGAAGATGTTGCCACTCGGGTGATTGGTTGCGCCATTGCCGCGCATCGGGCGCTAGGGCCTGGCTATGGCGAGCGGGTTTATGAAAATGCGCTGGTGATTGAATTGGAACGACAGGGACTTGATTTCACGCGACAGATTCCGGTGCGCATTCTTTATGAGGGGCATACGGTGGGCGAGGGCATCATGGATGTCGTGATCGCGGGCTGCGTTTTGCTGGAACTCAAAACTGTGGAAGAACTGGGCAAAGTTCATCACGCGCAAGTGAAGGCTTATCTCAAGGCGACCGGGTTGCGCCTCGGTTTGCTCATCAACTTCAACTCGGCCGTCCTGGTCGATGGCATTAAACGAATCATTCTTTAATGCCTTTCTTCGTGTCTTCGTGTCTTCGTGTTCATAAACTCCGAAACAAATGTACAAGCTCCTCATCATCCTCCGTTACCTGCGACGCAAGCTTACGCCCATGTTCGCGGTCCTGGCCGTCACGCTCTGCACCGCGATGGTCATCATCGTCATCTCCATCATGGGCGGGTTCCTGGAGAACATGCGCCATGCGGCCCAGACCCTTGAGGGTGATGTCATCATCCAAGGGGACATGACCGGCTTTCCGCACTACCAAGAACTCATCACGCAAATCGAAAAAATGCCCAAGGTCAAGGCCGCGGCCGCGACCATTAATTCCTACGGCCTCTTAAACCTCGAAGACGGCCTGCACACCGTGGAGATCATGGGCATCGATCCCGAGGCGATGGACAAAGTGGTGGGCTTTCGCCAAACGCTTTTCTGGACGCCCGAAAAAATCAGGGAGTCGCTGGATCGCCACGCTCCGCCCGCCGACGCCAGCGACATCGCCAAACGCAATTACCAGCTTCAACGCGAGTTTCTGGAGAAGCTGAACCTCGCGGACATGGCCATGAAGTTGCAGGCCCCGCCGGAGTGGTCCCCCCGCCCACGGAATGACTCCGAGCAACCGGATGCGACGCGGGAGGTCAAGCCCGCGCCGGCCATCGTGCCGGGCATCCATGTCGGTGGCTCCAACATCCGCGATGAAAAAGGCCAGTACGACTTCCACAACAACCGCACCATCAGTTCAGCCGCCACGCTGACGGTCGTGCCCGTGACCAAAAGCGGCGGACTGCTGGAACCCGCGGCGCGAAAGCTCATCGTCGTCAACGAGTTTAAGAGCGGCCTATACGCCATCGACGCCAATCGCGTGTACGTCCCCTTGGGCCTGTTGCAGGAAATGCTGCGCATGGACGCCCATGCCGATGTCGATCCTGAAACCGGCGCGACGACCGGCAAGATGAACCCCGGCCGAGTCACGGGCATCGTGGTCAAGGGCGTTCCCGGCACGGATGTCAACGCCCTGCGCGACGGCATTTATCAGCAGGTCAAAACCTTCGTCAGCAGCCACCCCGACACACTGATTTACCGCGTGGAAACGTGGGAAGAAAAACACTCGACCTTTCTCGGCGCGGTGCTCAAGGAAAAGTTTCTCGTCACGATTCTCTTTTCTTTCATCAGCATCGTGGCCATCGTGATGATCGCGGTGATCTTCTACATGATCGTGTTGGAAAAGACGCGGGACATCGGCATCCTCCGCGCCATTGGGGCTTCCTGGCCGGGCATCATGAGCATCTTTCTGGGCTATGGCCTGGCGGTGGGCATCGTTGGCGCGGGGCTGGGCTTCGCGTTGGCGGCGGCAATCGTCAAAAACATCAACGCCATTCAGGACTTCCTCACCCGCTTCTTCGGCCTGACGATCTGGAACCCGGAGGTCTATTACTTCGATCAAATCCCCAGCCAGATGAACCCGGTGGAAGTGACGGTCATCCTCATCGTGGCCGTCATCGCCAGTGTGCTGGGAGCGATTGTGCCGGCCATTCTTGCCGCAAGGATGAACCCTGTGGAGGCGCTTCGCTATGAGTAACCCTCCCGCCTTGCCACTCTTGAAAGCCCGCGACCTGCACAAAACCTACCGCATGGGCGGGCAACCCCTCCACGTCCTGCGCGGCGTTGATCTGACCGTCGCCGGCGGCGAATGGCTGGCGGTGCTGGGAGCGTCAGGCTCCGGCAAGAGCACCCTGCTGCACCTGCTGGGCGGACTGGATCGACCTGAAGAGGGTGACGTTGCCTACCACGGCGAAAACATTTTTGACTACGGCAACGGCAAACTCGACCGCTACCGCAACACGCAGGTCGGCTTCGTCTTCCAGTTCTACCACCTGCTCCCCGAATTCACCGCCTTGGAAAACGTGGTCATGGCGGCCCAGATCAGCAGCTCGCTGTTGAGTTGGCCGGGGCGGCGCAAAGCGGCGCGGCAGCGGGCGGGGGAATTGCTGGCCAGTCTCGGCTTGGGGGATCGTCTGCGTCATCGGCCCAACAAACTCTCCGGTGGCGAGCGCCAGCGGGTGGCCATCGCCCGCGCCCTGATCAACCAGCCCGCGTTGCTGCTGGCGGATGAACCCACGGGCAATCTCGACGCCGACACCGGGCGGCAAATCCTTGAAGTTTTCGCCGGCCTGCACCGGCAAGGCCAGACCATCGTGATGGTGACGCACGACGAGCGCATCGCCGCGGCCGCGGATCGCCGGCTGCGCCTGGAAAAAGGACGCCTGGCGCTGGGGGCAGCGTCAGGCGTCAATTAAGCGATAAAAATCGTCAATCAGATCAGCGATAGAACTCGACGATCAGGTTCATGTTCACGTCGAAGGGAACCTGGTCGGAAGTCGGAATGGCGATGACCTCGGCGGTGAGCGTCGAAGGGTCAAAGCTCAGCCAGGCGGGAACCTGGTGGCCCGGCAGGGATTCCATGTTCTCGCGAACGATCTTCTGGATGCCCTCGCGCAGGGTGATCTTGTCGCCGACCTTGATCTGGCAGCTTGCCACGTCGGTCTTGCGACCGTTGAGCAGCACGTGACCGTGGCTGACGATCTGCCGAGCGCCCCAGATGGTGCGAGACCAGCCCAGGCGGCGGATGACGTTGTCCAAGCGTTGTTCCAGCAGGCGCTGCAGCACTTCGCCGGTGTTGCCCTTGGCGCGGCCGGCCTGATCCAGCAGCTTGCGGAACGCGCGCTCCAAGACGTTGTAGTGGTAGCGGAGCTTCTGCTTTTCGTTCAAGCGTACGCCGTAGTCGCGTAGGCGACGTCCGCGGTAGCCGTGGACACCGTTGGGGTTGAGCTGGCGCTTGGTGGTGTGTTTGGGGATGTCGGCGATGGGGACGCCGACGCGACGGGAGAGCTTGACTTTGGGGCCTGTGTAGTTGGCCATGAGTGAATCAGCCCTGTTGGGGCCGCTCCGTGAGGCGAGGCCGCGACTGCGGCTTACCGTGGTGCAGGGAACTTCATGGTCACGTTGACCATGCTTTGCGAGCCTTACATTACACCATAATGCGATCCCGGATGCAAATGGATTCACATCTGCTCAACGACTTCGATGCCCAGGAGCATCAGGCCGGTGCGCAGGGTGTGGGCCACCAAGTCGCTCAAGGCCAGTCGGCTGTCGCGTTGGGCGGGTGAATCGGCCCGCAGGACGGGGCATTGCTCAAAGAACTGGTGATACCCCGCGGCCAGTTCGTAAAGGTAGTTGCACAGCCGATGCGGTTCGAGGCTCTGCGCCACGCTTTCGATGACCGCAGGCCATTGCAGCAGTTTCACCGCCAAGGCACGCTCGGCCGGGGCGTCGAGGACGATGGGCGAGCGTTCCACACCGTCGGTCAGCAACCCCTGCTCCTTGGCCTTGCGGAAAATCGAACGGATGCGGACGTAGCTGTATTGCAGATACGGCGCGGTGTTGCCATCGAAGGAAAGCATTCGCTCCCAGGCGAAAACGTAATCCTTGACGCGATCACTCGACAAGTCGGCGTACTTGATAGCACCGATGCCGATGGCGCGGGCCACGGCCTGCTGTTGCGCGGGAGTCAGATCGGGGTTTTTCGCCGCGACCAAGGTGGCGGCTCGCTGTTGTGCCTCGTCAAGCAGATCCGCCAGCTTCACCGTCTCGCCGCTGCGAGTCTTGAAAGGTTTGTTGTCCTCGCCCAGCACCGTGCCAAAGGCGACGTGCTGGGCCTCCCGGTCGGTTATCCAGCCGGCGTCACGGGCGGTGGCGAAGACCATCGCCAGGTGATCCTTCTGTCGGGCATCGACGCAGTAGATGACCCGCTGGGCGTCAAGCTCCGCGGCGCGGAAACGCAAGGCCGCCAGGTCGGTCGTGGCGTAGCCGTAGCCGCCGTCACTCTTGCGCACGATCAATGGGCGTGGCTGGCCGTCCTTGTCGGTGAAGCCCGGCGGAAAAACGCACAAGGCCCCTTCGCTCTCCTTGGCCAAACCCTTGTCTTGCAACTCTTGAATCACCCCCGGCAAGAGCGGGTTGTAGAAACTCTCGGAGCGAATGTCATCATCCGTCAGCAGCACGCCAAGCTGCCGGTAAATGGCGTTGAAGTGATGCTTGGATTCGTCGATGAGCGCCTGCCAGATGGTCTTGGATGGGGCATCGCCACTCTGGAGTTTCACCACCCGCCGTTGAGCGCGGGCCTTGAAGGCGGCATCCTCATCAAAGCGACGTTTGGCGGCTTGGTACAAGGCATTCAAGTCCGCGATGTGCAGCGATTCGCCAAGACCGGATTTGCCCTCGTCGATGAGGTGTTCGATGAGCATGCCGAACTGCGTGCCCCAGTCGCCCAGATGGTTCTGCCGGATGACGTTGTGGCCCAGGTATTCCAGCACGCGGGAAAGGCTGTCGCCGATGACGCTGGAGCGCAGGTGGCCGACGTGCATCTCCTTGGCGACGTTGGGGCCGGAGTAATCGACGATGATGTGGAGTGGCCGGGCGGTTTTGGACATGCCCAGCAGTTCGTCGCCCACCATGCCCGCGAGTTGCTGTCGTAGGAAGTCGGGCGAAAGATGGAGGTTGATGAATCCCGGCCCGGCGATTTCGACCTTCGCGCAGAGGTCCGTCACATCAAGCTGTTCGACAATCTTTTCCGCCACCTCACGCGGCTTGGCACCCAGGGTCTTGGCCAGGCTCATCGCCAGATTGGCTTGGTAATCACCGAACTTGGGATTGGCCGAGGGGCGGATGAGGGGGTCGGTCTGCGCGTGTTCCTGACTGTAGGCCTTGGTCAGGGCGTCGGCGAAGCGTGCGGCGAGAAGGTGCTGCGGGTCGGGCATGATGGTGCGTAGTTTAGCGTGGTCATAAAAAGAGAAAGAAAAACCCGCGACGCGGGTCGCGGGTTTTGATCGTTTGGGACGGGCGGGCGAGGTTTCAAGCCGCCTTGGTGGCCTGCGCCAAGACCTCGGCGGGCAGGGCGGCTTTGGCCTTCTCGAAGATGGTGTCAAACGCGGCGGTGTCGTGAATGGCGATCTCGCTCAACATCTTGCGGTTGAGCAGGATGTTGGCGGCCTTGATCCCGGCCATGAAGCGGCTGTAGTTGAGGCCACGGGCCTTGACTGCGGCGCTGATGCGCAGGATCCACAACTCGCGGTATTCGCGCTTGACACGCTTGCGGTCGCGGGTGGCGTACACACCGGCGCGAATGACGGCGTGCTTGACCTTGCGCCATTGCGTGCGGCGAGCGCCACGGTAACCTTTGGCGGCCTTAAACCAGCGTTTCTTGCTTTGCCGTCTGGCGGCACCTTTCATTGCGCGGGGCATCGGAACTCTCCATCATTAAGCGTTGAACGGGGGTCGGCTTGACGCCGACGCTTGAAGCCCGGTCACGCGGGTGAAAAAGGGGGTCAACCCTTTTTGCGAAAAGGGGGTTAACCCTTTTCAAGGCTCGCGGAAACATCCGAGAGCCAAGCGGCGAACAACGTCGCCGTTTTTTGTGTTGTCAAACCGCTTTAGGCGGTCGCTTCCGCCGCGGCGGCTTTGGCGGCCTGTTCCTTCTTGGCGACCTTGTCGGCGTGGGCATCGTAGCCCGCGGGCTTCAAGTGCCGGTGCAGCATCTTTTCCAAGCGAGGCAGATCCCCGGCCTTGGCCACCTGCTTCTCACGGGTGGCGCGAATCTGCGCGCCGCTCTTATGGCTGCGCAAGTGCCCGCTGCGGGCGCTCTTGAACTTGACCTTCCCTTGGCCGGTCACTTTGATGCGTTTGAGCAAACCTTTGTGGCTTTTGAGCTTGGGCATGGCGGTATCCTGAAAAAAACGTCAACTCTTTTTATCTGGGTCGAGCCGAGCATTGTACCCAACTGCTCCCACGATGCAAAACGGTGGATTGTAAGATTCGTCATGCCGCAAGTTCGCGGCCAAGGCCTTGTTTACATTTCCACGGGCTTCAACCAGGGCATCATGGCCCGCAGTTTCTTGCCCACGACCTCGACGGGGTGGTCGTGATCCTTCTCCCGTTGGGCCTTGAACCAGGTGAAACCCTTGGCGTAATCGTCGCGGAAGGTCTGGGCGAACTTGCCGCTCTGGATGTCGGAAAGCACCTGCTTCATGACCTTCTTGGTTTCGGGGGTGATGATCTTGGGGCCGGTGTGGTAATCGCCGAACTCGGCGGTGTTGGAGATCGAGTAACGCATGTAATTCAAGCCACCACGTTCGATCAAGTTGATGATGAGCTTGAGTTCGTGGCAGACCTCAAAGTAGGCCATTTCGGGGGGATAGCCCGCTTCGGTGAGGGTTTCAAAGCCGGCCTTGATGAGGGCCGACAGCCCGCCGCAGAGCACGGCCTGCTCGCCGAAGAGGTCGGTTTCGCACTCGTCTTTGAAGGAGGCGACCAGCACCCCGGAGCGTCCGCCGCCGACGCCGATGGCCCAAGCCAGGGCCAGGTCGCGGGCGTTGCCCGAGGCGTCCTGATGTACCGCCATGAGACAGGGCACGCCGCCGCCGCGCTCAAATTCGCTGCGCACCGTGTGGCCGGGGCCTTTGGGCGCGACCATGATGACATCGATGTCCTTGGGCACCACGATGGTCTTGAAGTGGATGTTGAAGCCGTGCGTGGCACCGAAAATCATGCCCGGACGAAGGTTGGGCTTGATGCTCTTTTCATAGACCTCCGGCTGCACCTCGTCGGGCAGGGTCATGATGAACATGTCGCACTTCTTAATGGCCTCGGCGACCTCCATCGGGTCAAAGCCGTGCTGCATCGCCAGCTTGCCGTTGGGCGAATCCTTGCGGTTGGCGACGATGACCTTCACCCCGCTGTCGCGCAGGTTCTGGGCGTGGGCGTGGCCTTGGCTACCGTAACCAAGCACGGCCACGGTTTTGCCCCGCAGCGGCTCCAGCGAGCCATCGGCGTCGTAAAGGGTCTCAAGCTTAATGGCGGTGGCGTCGGCGGCGGTGGCGTTCATCGTGAAAACTCCAAAGGCGTGTGTGGGGTGAAAAACCGGCCCATCCGGGCCGAGCGCAAAAGTGTACCGCCCCCGCCCCCAAGGGTAAAGCCAACCTCAACAGACTCAAAGGCCAACCGCATGTTGTCACACCCTTGGGGCCGATACGCCGCTGGGTGGTTGCCGATACAATCCGGCACGTTTTGTCGTCAGCCTCCCGCGATAAACATCCTCACCCGCAAGCGAGATTCACCATGCCCCACGCCTTGCCCCGCTGCTTCACCACCGCCACGCTGGCCACCGCACTGCTGGCCGCCCCGGCCTTGGCGCAGGTTTCGCCCGTGCTCAACATCAAGCCTTGGGAAGAGCATCCCCACTGGGCCGACACCTTCGATCAGCCCATGCTCCAACTCGGCGGGCACGACAAGACCACCGGCGCGGACATGACCATCTTCCACTACGAATCAATGGGCCGCATCAAGTTCGATCAGGATGACACCGACCCGCGTATGAGCCTGGGCTACCACGTGGTTGCAATCGACACAGGCGGCAAGCACCCGGTGCTGCCCGACGGGTTCACCGACCTGGCGCTGGTGGGCAACCTCAAACTCGGCGAATGGAAGGACTGGACCTTCCACGCCATCGGGGGGGCGGGCTTCGCCACTGACAACCACTTCGGCGACACCAACGGTCTCTATGGCATCGGCAACCTCCACGCTTCGCACGACCTCAACGACAAACAGACGCTTTTCGTGGGCATCAACTACGACGGCAACCGCAGCTTCCTGCCTGATTTCCCGCTGCCTTACATCGGCTTTAGTCATCGCGTCAGCGACACGTTTGGCTACACCGTGGGCGTGCCGGCCAGCAACATCTGGTGGCGGCCCGTGGAACCGGTGCTGCTGGAACTCAACTACGTGGTGATCTACAACATCACCGGCCGAGCCTCGTATTTCTTCACGCCAAAGTTGAGCGTCTTTGCCGAGTACGACCGCTCGCTTGACGCTTTCCACCGCAACGGCACCGACCATCAGCGCTGGTTCTACGAGAGCAACCGCGTGGCCGGCGGGGTGCGGTACATCTTCAACAAGAGTTTCGACGTCCGCGGCGGGGTGGGCTTCGCCTTTGAGCAGGAGTTCAGCACCGGCTTCGACGTCCGCGACGATGTGAGCGTCGCCAAGCCCAGCGACGAGTTGTTCTTCTTCTTCACCCTCCGCGGAACGTTCTGAAATCAGTCTTGAGTCTTGAGGGATGAGTCTTGAGGTCAAGGCAACGAGACGCTGAACACAAAACCTTCGGGCTTGAACCCTCAAGACTCAGGACTCAAGACTCAAGA